>CAXGOF010000005.1:0-23873 GCA_964011335.1 uncultured bacterium | reverse complement strand
CCCTACGACAGTAGCTAGGGATGCAATCACTTGCTGGTACGCAACCCCTTGCGAGAGATTGAGGTCTTCGGTGAATGTGATGCGATGTTGCACGGCGGCAGGCGCGATTAACGAGTGTCGGACTCCTAAGATGCTGATTTCGGCAACGACATCGTTTGCGCTAATAATTTCGTTGTTGTTGGCGAGCGCGACTAGTGTTCCGACTGCTGGTGAACACAAGCACGGCACTCCGTCGACATCCTTAAGCAACAACAGCATTTGCATTATGCATCCCCGTGCAAAGCAGCAATGTCATGCATAGACCAAATGCGTGAATTCTTGACACGGCGGTTAGACTGCGCTTGGTATGAAGCCTCAATCAAACAGCTTAGCCACGGACGTATCTCGTCAGGGCTAATGATGTCATCCGTGTCACGCTGGCTAGCGGCTTTGTAGGGGCACATATCACCCTCTATGCGCTTCTCGGTGGCAGCCATGCCTTTGGCAATGGCGTTTCGCTCCTCGTCGCTATTGGCAACAATCTCGAAATTGTCATCGAGCTTGGTGTTGAATGCGGCAATCGCTAAAGTGCGGCCCTCCATTACGGATTGACGCGCGATTGTAGTCGAGAGCTGCACGACCGGGTCGTATGGTAGGCCAGCCATGGCGTAATATCCTGCGCCACTCGCTTTACGTAGCAAGATGGTAAACATGGGCACGTGGTTGGTGCTGTTACTGTAAATCAAATTAGAGCCATAGCCCAATAAGCCTCTTGCTTCGGCGTCGGTACCGATGTCGAAGCCTGAAATGTCTTGCAACCAGACAATCGGGATACCATCGCTATTACACAATCTGGAAAATTCAGAAATTTTAGCGATACCATCACGGTATAAAATGCCACCGGGGCGCACTTTCCCAGGGTTGTTCGGATCGTTAATCGGGCCTTGAACATTCGCAATTATTCCACAGTACAAACCGTTGATTCGCGCCACGCCAGTAATCATATCTTTGCCCTTGTCCGGCATTAACTCCCAGAATGTTGAGCGATCAACAAGTCGCGCTATGACTTCGCGTACATCATAGTAAGTACGATGATCACTAGGGAACAACTCGTTGAGCTCAGTCGACTCATAGCGTGGTTGCGCAGAGGCCACACCTCCGCGGCGATATTCTGCAGCGCTTGAAGCGGTCTTCGCAACTTCGGCACGAATTGCCGCGATGCAATGTTTGTCGTCAGGCACACGCACGTCGGCGCATCCTGATTGATGTACGTGCACCTCGGGACCACCAATGCCTAGCGAAGTAAGTTTTTGCGACTTAGCGCCTTTGATTAACGCGGCGCCAGCAATAACCATGTAGGCTTGCTCGGTCATGAATACGCGATCAGAAATGATTGGCATGTAGCCGCCACCTGCAATACAGTCGCCAAAGACCCCCGCAATTTGTGGCACACCCTTGTCTGACAGCAACGCGTTCATTTTAAAAATATGACCTGCGCCGGTTGCTCCGGGGAATGACTTTGATTGTTCCGGTAAGAACAAGCCGCTGCAGTCGACTAAGTAAATCGCAGGGATACCAAGGCGCAGGGCCATCTGTTGCGCACGTTGAATTTTCTCTGACGTTTCGGGCCACCATGAGCCACTTGCCACCGTGTTGTCGTTAGCAATCGCCACCACCCAACGACCTTCGACTTTAATAAAGCAAGTCACTGCGCCTGCACCGGGAGACGCCAACTCTTTGCCGCCCGAATCAAACTTGCGACCATAGTTGACGAAGGTGCCTACCTCGAAAATATCGCTAGCGTCATCTTTAAGTAACTCGACGCGTTCGCGTGCAGTTAATTTGCCTTTGGTGTGAACGCGCTGCTGATATTTATCTCCCCAGCCAGTAGCCACCTCGTCGCGCCTCGCGGTTAGCGTGGCTTTTAACTCAGCGATAAATGCGCCATTGCGCTCGACCTCTTGTTCATCAAGAAATGTGTCGCGTTCATTACCAATCGGATTTAAAGGGACGTGTGCCATTATTTATTACCACTTAAGAAAGAGTCTAACCACAAAGTATCGCATCGCACGTTTTTGAAATCGTCGCTAAGCAAAATGTCACGCTGCAAGCCTAAAGTCGTGGGGAGGCCTTCGATGTCAGCATCTCCAATTGCAGCAACTAGCATTTTAATACATTGTTCGCGCGTGTCAGCATGCGCAATGACTTTACCGAGTAAAGAATCGTAAAAGGGCGGCACGCCGTCGCCATCTTGCAAGTGCGTGTCAAAGCGAATGCCATCGCCATTGATGGCAAAGGAAGTCAATTGACCAGGAGTAGGGCGGAAGTCGTCGTTAGTGTCTTCGGCGTTTACGCGCAATTCAATCGAATGGCCCTTAAACGTAACCTCATCTTGCGTGCAGGGTAGGGATCCGCCGGCAGCAATAATGATTTGTTGCTGCATTAAATCAATGCCCGTAATGGATTCACTAACCGGGTGCTCGACTTGCAAACGTGTGTTCATCTCCAAGAAAAACAAGCTGCCATCTTCGTCAAGCAAGTACTCGATGGTGCCCGCACCCGCATAGTTAAAAGATGCTGCGGCTTTTGCCGACAGGTCTCCATAGTGGTTGCGCTGCTCATCGCTCATCATTGGCGATGGCGCTTCTTCAAGCAACTTTTGATGTCGCCGTTGAATCGAACATTCGCGCTCGCCAAGATGAATGGCATTACCACGGCCGTCGCCTAGGACTTGAAACTCAATATGCCGCCCGCCGACAATGTATTTTTCGAGATACAAGGCTGCGTTGCCGAACGCTGACTGTGCTTCGCGCGCAGCATCAGCAAATGCTTGAGTGACTTGGCTGTTGTTGTTACAGCGACGAATACCACGTCCGCCACCACCAGCATCAGCTTTAAGCACGACGGGGTAACCCACTTGATTTGCCACCACGATTGCTGCTTGTGGTGAGTCGAGTGTACCGTCAGAGCCGGGTACCACGGGTAAGCCGGCTGCCATTGCTGCGGCGCGTGCGGGAACTTTCAACGCCATAATATCCATAGTGGCGGCATCAGGGCCGATGAAAGTAATGCCGTGCTGTTCGCATAATGCCGCAAACAAACTATTCTCGGCCAAGAAGCCCCAGCCAGGATGCAAAGCGCTACATTGAGTCTGCTTAGCTGCTTGCACGATTTGTTCTGGCTGCAGGTACGAGGCTGACGGGGCAGAGCCACCAATGCAAACCACCGCGTCGGCTTGTTGCAGGTATTTGTAGTTGGCTTCTAAATCAGCAGTGGAGGCGCCGCATACCGTTTCTATTTGGAGCTCGCTGCAAGCGCGAACAATGCGAGCGGCAACCTCACCGCGATTAGCGACGAAAAGGCGCTTAAACATGCCCCTAGTTTACCCTATTCTTTGGTAAAACGTAGTCGAAGATTTTGCACAGATTCGCCATTTACGAAAACATCGTGAATTACGATATCTTTACCAGGCCGAATGAGTTGAACTTTGTAATTACCAACAGGTAAAGGACCCAATTTTTGTGCTGTCCCAGAGAAATAAGCGGTTTGTGTGGCCTGCGTCTCGGAAAGAGCCCAAACATAAGACAAGGCGGCGCCACGATGATCGAGAGCCGTGCACAATACACCACTAAGCGGCAGATTGTTTTCGTCGACAACGGTGACCATCAACTTAGTACCACTATCAAGAGTGATGCGTTTCTTTAGCTCCTCACCATCACTAAGGTTCACTTCAAATTCGCTCAAACCAATTTCAGGATGACGCACCATGATGCGCCCTGGGCCTGTGGGTAAGCCTTTTAGTTGGGCCACTCCTTTTGCATTGGTGCCAATCAATGAGATGATATTCATTGGCTGCCCATTTGCATCTAGGTAATGCATGTTGACGCCCGCGAGTAGCTCACCTGCTTGATTACTCACTTGAACTTTAACGGCCGCGCCCTCGCTCAATGAAACATCGACACGTTCAATGCCCATGCCGTCGCGGACACTAATCGGACTCACTATTTTTGATCCTAGGCCGTTATCTTGAGGGGAAATGAATGGAGCAGCTGCGGTGCCAACGCTGACCATATACTCGCCATCATTCAAGCTTGGAAACTTAGCTATACCCTCGGCATTTGTTAAACCAAAATCTCCGCCACTGATGTTGCTGCCATTGAGAGGGCGTACTGCAACCGGGACTTGCGCTAAAGCGCGTTGATCGGAATCGGCTGTAACATGAACTTCTAGCCCCGCATTTGGTAATTTAATATCGTGTTGTACCTCGCCGCCACTGGATATTTTCAGGCTGCCATAGAATGCCGAATTACCGTTTAGGCCAGAGTTGACGTTAACAATAACAATGAAATCACCAAGAGGCATTTCAGGAATAGTGTACAGGCCTTCTTTGTCTGTTGATGCAGCCTTAGCGCCTGAGTTGGTAATGATTGAAACCCGCGCTCCATCAATGACTTCATCCGCGCGACTGATGATGCCACTTAAGGTGGCAGTCTCTTGCATTCCACCCAAAGTAACCTCCGTCACTTCGTCATCAATTAATTCGACGAACTTAAATAGTGCTGCACCTTCTTTTCCTGTCACCACTTGGTAAGTTCCCGGGCTAACATTCGTAAAAGTTACCATGCCGGAATCGTCGCTGCGAGCTCTAACAATATTTTTTAGGTTGACAGCTCCAACAGCAGCATTTGAGCTTGGAACATCTTCGCCGTCAAGCACGGTGACTATTAGTGTTGCGCCGTGAGTGAGCACTACTGCCAAATTGTTAATATCTCCTTCGGCAACAGAGAAAGGCCCGGTGACCTTGCGCGCATAGCCATTCGCAGTGGTGATTAGGTAATACTGGTCAGGAGCGATGCCCTCGAAATGAAAGTCTCCAGCTTCGTCTGCTGCGATGCGTAGCGGCTGATCGTCACGACCAGCGGATTCTATGTTGAAATCTTTGGCATGGCTTAGGGCAATCATCGTGTCGCCGCACGGTTTGCCATCGGTATTCAGCACAGTTCCACGAAGGTTAACGCCATGTGTAAGCGTCACATCACGCTGTACCGTCTCGCCTATATTCTTGTCACTTAAATCGATGTCGATTTGTTGTTGCGCAAAGCCATCGGCCTGTACTGAAACAGTAAGCACGTCACCTGGTAAAGATTTTATGTGCACGATGCCATCGTTGTTGCCCGCAAACTTTGGAATACGATTGCTGCGCTGAATTACGACCTTGGCTAACCTCGAATTCGGTCGCCACTGAGCTACGGCATCAGGAATCTTCTCGCCACTCGGATTGCTTACAATCAATTCAAGATGTACTCCTTCATTAATAGGAATAGTATCGATAATAGTTTCAGCAGAGTTCTCGAGTTTTACAGCGTGGTCAGTTTTAAATGGTCGGTAATCAGCATGGCTCACCAGCAAGTTAAAGCTGGCGAACTTTAGGTTGGTCATCACGTATTCACCGTTTTCGTCAGTGACGGCCTTGTCGCTTTCCCAAGTAGGGATGTTGCCGTAGTTGAAGAAGTCGGCTAAAGCCAAGGCGTATAGGGAATCGTCAACCACGTCTTCAAGTGCAGCAACTATAGCTCCAGCAACCGCTTGCCCATTGGCATTGACAATCTTGCCACGTACCGATGCTGCCATCTCTAAATCGATGTCGATGCTTTTTGATTCTCCATCGGCTAACTCAATGTCTTTCTTCAGTTTAAGGTGCTTAGGCGATGTTACCCAAGCATTGTATGAACCGCCGGCCAAGTGCTCTATCTTTAAGTAACTACCTTCAAAGCGATATTCTTGTTCGTCTAAATTTAAGACACCACCGTTGACGCCAGCTTCTGAGCGAAAGTAGAGTTCGAGCGTAGAGCTGCCGCTAAGGTTTGCAGTGGCTTGCGCCTCACGTTGTAAGTCGGTGCCATTCACCTCAAGCGGCGATGCCTGCTCAATATTGGTGTTGCCGTCATCGCCTGTGCCTGAGGCGATAGCATCAAGCGGTGTAGTACCGTCGGATAACACCACGTAAAGGGCTGTGGCAATAAAAAGGACTATTGCACCAATAGTGACGGAGGAGCGTATTGACATACGCGAATTATAGCTTTGCCTGGAATTGCTCATTTGTATCTCACTAGTGCCGTTGGCGAACAGCTTTCTTACACTAAATGACTAAACTTTTTATTCCCCGGTATATCCTAGCTGATGACCCATATCTACCTGAAAGTCGCTTTGCACTTGTCCTTCTTGGTAAGTATCGCGTTCAAGGGCGGCATCTATGGCCTTTAGAAACGGCAGCGTTATCTCAGAACTTGGATTGAGCTCGCGTGAGTCGGTTGACAATTCAAACAGACCTAAATTATCGCCAAGTACGACGCCGAACTTTTCGTCCCAACGGGCAATATATTTTTTGTCACCGATAACGATGCTGAAAAAATTGCCATCAATAGCGATGTGCTGGCGCTGGACGTTTTGTTCAGCAGACGCTAAATCAACGATATCCATGCCGCGAAATTCTTGCTCGGTTTCGATGTTGCACAACTCGAGTAATGTCGGGGCGATGTCGATTAACTGAATCTGCTGCGAAGTTTGTAATCCTTGCGGTACGCCTGGACCGTACATGAGAAACGGTACCCGAATATTTTCTTGGTACAGCGAGTTACCATGCTTCATCAAATTGTGCTCGCCAAAATGCTCGCCGTGATCAGAAGTCAAAACAACGATGGTCTCGCGGCCACCGGCTTCGATTGCTGCAAGTACTTCGGCAATGCACTGCTCGTTGAACATGATCTCTTCGGCGTAGCGGCGACGCATAAAATCTATTTGTTTCTGTGCGATGTCTATCTCGGCGTCGCTGCCGTTTTGCAAAACCTTTTCGACTCCGATGGCGGTTTCTCCCATCACGCCATGTGCTGGGTCAACGGCGATTGAAGCAGCATCTATGGGCTGCGGTTCAAGCAGCATGTCGAATGGCGCTACGGTGCCATAAGGATCATGCGGGTCGAAGTAGTGCAGAAAGAAAAAATACGGACGTTTTTCCGCTAATAGTTGGTCAACAAATCCTAGAGCATGTTCGTTAGTGCGCGCACCACGTCCACGTTCGCCTTTGCCGCGATGGCTGCGGTATGCCCTGAATAGCGGTTTATCGAGGGCTTTCAGTAATTTAGACTGCGGGAAGGCTGCGCCCAACCATGAACTATCGGCAATGCTACTGACAAAACGTCGAATGTCACCACGCAGGGGCACCTCAGAGTCATCGTAAATTTCGAAGCCATCACCGAAGCCGATATCGCGCGAAAGTAAACCATTGGAGATAACACCCGCAGTGTGGTATCCGGCTTTTAAGAATGCTTCTGATAGCCACGGCAAACCATCTGGTACTGGATCGAAATTATCGCGGACGCCATGATCGAGGCTATCGAGTCCGCTAAGCATCGAGATGTGCGCTGGAAGAGTAAGGCTGCTAGAGGACAAGGCATAAGGCGCGCTAATACCACGCTCGGCCATCATTTTGAATGTCTTTAAATCCGAGCCTGCTAGTGGGTCATGGAACATGTCGGCGCGCAAAGTGTCAATCGAGATGAGAAGTACATCGGGCGACTGGGGTGCAGCGTCGTTACGCGTGGGTAAATCGTGAACGAGATTGATTCGACCTATTGCGCCACCCACCCATAAGCCGCCGATGAAAAGAATCCCGAAAACTGCACAACTAAGTTTGGCATAGGTGGGGGCAGTATTGGCGCTGTTACCGCCACCTTTAATTACGCATGCGATGCTAAGCACTAGCCCAACGCCTAAGGCTAACTCTAGTGGGATAAGTGCAATAGCGGTTAAAGGTGCTAACCCTAAAACAAAGCCAGCGTAAAACAGACCGTTTGAGCGTGCGTTTTTGGCAAACCACAAACTGAAAAGCGCAATCGGTCCGGCAACAATCATGCCGCCGCCAAAATGCACGACGAAGGCGCGCAATAGCGAGGCACCTTGCCAAAAAATAACCGAATGAATGAAAGCACCAAAGCCAAGGCCAGCGGCAATCAGTAGCAAGCGGTTAAAGTAACGAGTAACCATGTACTGATTTTAGGGATATTTGATTGTGCCGCCAACCAGTAAAGCACCAATGATTACAATTGCTGCACCTGTCCATCCGCGCTTGCCGGGTTTTTCGTGCAATAACCATGCGGACAACGGAATAGCGAATAAAGGCACCGTCGAGCATAGTGAGGCTGCAACACCGGGGGACGCCCATTTGAATGCGGAAACATTTAAGAACATGCCGAGTGCAGCACCGGTGAAAGTTGGGAAGGCGAGCAGCTTCCAGGTGCTGGATTTGAAGAGGAATTTAACGTTGCTGCCTAGATTGCCATCTTTAATGAACCAGGTCGCAAAGAAAAGTGAGCCGGCGCTAAAACGTATGGCGCCGCCAGTTACCGGTGCGACATCGACCATGCCTCTGGATAATGCCAAATTAGAAATCGTCCAGAGCCCCGCACAAGTAATTGCGGCTATTAAACCAATTTTGTCGAAGTGGTCGCGCGATATCTTCGGGGTGAAGCGCCGTGATTCGGCAAGCACGCCGCCGCCGATAACTAATGCAATGCCACTGATCTGCATGACAGACAAGTTTTCTCCAAAAAGGGGCCATGCTAGTAATGCAGTAAATGCTGGTACGGCCTGGCTAATGATGACTGTGCGGCTGACACCAATATGTGCAATCGCTAGGAAGTACAGCCAGTCGCCAACGCCTAAACCGAGGAAGCCAGAAAATGTAAGCCATCCGACGTTTTCGACAGGAACCGCGCCACTAAAAAAGGCTATCGATAAGAGGCCGAGCAGTAAGCCCGCTATTACATTTTTAAACCACGCCGCCTGAACTGGCGAGATGCTCCTAAAGGCCAGTGCATAAAACACTGTGCCGAAACTCCAGGCGAAGGCACTGCCTATCGCAGCTAATTCTCCAGCGCCAGCAAACGGAGCAGAGGTGCTGGACTGGAGTAACGAACTAATCACTACTTAAGCGTAGCCTTAAATGTTTTCTTTACACCATCGCGTGTAACAATCATGCTGACTTCTTCGCCAACCAAGCCACCAGCAAGCGAACGACGCAAGGTTTCCATGCTGGTGATATCACGACCGTTAACCTGTAGCAGTACGTCACCGACCATCAATCCAGATTCGCTAGCGGCACTGTCGACGGTAACTTTGCTAAGGGTCAACATTTCGCCTGCTACATCAGCACGGATGCCAAGTTTACCCTTCATTACCCTGCGTTCCGCAATATGGCGGTAATGCTCTCGCATGCGCGTATCGAAGTCGGCAGGCATGCCCATGCCGCCATACTTGACGAACTCGAGACTTGGTGCGCTATCTAGAGTTTTTATAACTTCGTTAACTAAGTTAAGCACACGTACTTCACCTTCGTAGTTTATCTTGTCGGCATCGTCGCCAGGCATGTGATAATCGGCGTGTACATTAGTGAAGAAGAAGAGTGCCGGAATACCACCGTGAAAAAAAGAAGTGTTGTCTGAAGGCGCTTCGCCTTTGTCGTTCAGCTCTAGCTTTAGGTCAGACTTTTCAAAGACGGGGTCAAGTAAATCGTGCAACTCGGTTGCAGTGCCAAGCCCGCCAACGAAAAGGTAGTCTTCGTCGAGACGACCGATCATGTCGAGGTTAATCATAAACATAATCTTGTCGTTGTCTAAAACATTCGAGTCAACCAAAGCTTTTGAGCCGAGTAGGCCACGCTCTTCCGCTGAGAAGGTCATGAAAATAATCGGATGCTCGAGTGGGTTAGCCGCGTAGTATTCGGCTAACTCTAGGACACCAGACGTGCCAGAAGCATTGTCGTCAGCACCATTGTGGATTTCTCCAGGGAATCCCATTGCGCCTGGCCCGCCAACTCCAGCGTGGTCGTGGTGACCGCCAATAGCTATGTAGGAATCAGCGTAATCCGGGTTAGTACCTGCAAGAACACCTACCACGTTGCGGCAAGTAAGATCAGGACGCTTAATCTCGAATTCGATTTGATAAGCGCCGTCTTGGTTAGCCAATGGCTTAAGGCCGACACGTCGAAAATTGGACTCGACATAGTTGGCAGCAAGTTGGCCACCTTCACGACCAGATTCTCGGCCTTCTAGCTCTTCGCTAGCTAAAAAACTAATGTGAGCTCGTAGGTCCGCAACGCGAATATCACTAGCAGGGGAAACAGGAGCTGCTGCACTTTGGGCAGCGAGAAGAATGATGGATGTGATGAACATTAGGGTACCTTGTGTTTAAGTTGTCACAGGATACGCACAAATGCACTTCAGTGCAGTAATTTATTCGCTTGTTTGTAGGTTGAGCTCTAAATCTTGCCCCACATTCACATAAATCGATTTCTTGTCCGCCTCGGAAGGGAACATAAAGACGTTCTCGTTTTCTGCAGCAGCCACAATAATGTTATATGTGCCAGCAGCTAGTCCAGAAATACGGTAACGCCCTTTAGCATCGAGAGTAATCGTGCGATGGAAAAACGAACCGTTCGGAGTAGTGACCGTCACAGTGCCGCCAGAGAGCCGGTTACCGTTTTTGTCGCTAGCCACACCATGAACGCTACCACCTTGGTATATGATGATGCGACCTAAATTAGTGGTGGTACCAGAAGATGACATGGATGTTATTAATTCATCAAGATGTTCACTGTGCTCAACCTGTAAAGTAAGCGCACCTGGGACAACGTTGGCAAGCGTGAACTCTCCTTTAGAGTTACTGCGTGTTTTCATTTGTGGCATGTTGTTCGGGTCACCAATTACCGAACCGAACAAAGTGTCGTTTGAGTCAAGGGTAAAGTCTTCGCCATGCACGCTAATGACTGCACTAGAAACAGGATGTCCTGCTCCATCAACTATAGTGCCCTTGATGACGCCACCAGCTTTTAGCAAGATGTCAATGCCTTCTACTTTGGTACGTCCGACACTAAAGCTAGAAGAGTAAGTCGGCGCATATCCTTCGGCGCGACCAAGCAAGATATAACTACCAGGGGCAAGATCGGGTAGCTCGAAAGTACCATCGGTCTGGTCGAATTTATAGCGCTGGCCAGTCAACCCATATTGCTGATTACCGCGGCGCGTCCGCAGAATTTCAAGCTGAAAGGTGCTAATGGATTGGCCCGTAGAAGCGCTTACTCGCCCACTCACAGAGCCCATGACCTGCATCACTATTTCCACGTTAGCAGCGCCAGCATTAACGCGACCTGCACGTCCGTTGGTATAACCAGATGCTTGCGCAGAAAGGCCATAACTTCCTTCTTGCAGACCGCGCACTGTGAACTCGCCTTGCTGGTTAGTAGTAGCAGAACCGGTAAGTGTAGGGCGTGGTGAAGTGCGTGCGACGCCGATTTTCGCATCGGCAATTGGCATTTGTTGCTCATCAAGAACAATCCCGCTAATGGTGAATTCGTCAGGCAATACGACTTTTTGACCATCAGCATTTTTGCCATTTAGCAACATAATTGGGCGAATTTCGGCAGTCGCAAAGCCATCGTAACTTGCGCGCAAAATCCAGAACCCTTCAGCAAGCTTACCGATGTAAAATTCACCGTTGCCGTCGGCCATGACCGTGACGTGACGGCCGGATGCAATGTCTTGGGCAAGTATTTCTTCGGTAGAGCCTTGGCGGAATGCATCACTCGGTTGCATCATTAATTCGACCGTCGCTTGTAGCGGGTTGCCGCCTCGGTCGGTGGCTTTGCCACTGACGGAATATCCTGCACTTAAAATAGTCGGCGGTAGGGTTTGGCTCTCGTCTTCTAGCGCTGCAAACGGTGCACCTTGCTTTGGCGCGAAATCGTCGTGATGGACCCACATATTCATGTTGATTCCGGCTGCGAGTCCCGCGAAAATAAATTCACCGTTGCGATCGCTAGTTGCCTGGAATCGTGCGCCGGCTTGATAACCCCGCATTAACTCTCCAGCGTTGTAGCGTTGATTCAGACTAACGGTTGCACCAACAATCGATTTGCCGTTTTCATCAACGACCTTGCCAGAAATAGTGCCGCCGATCCTATCCGCGAAAATATCGTCGATATCGTTGTTGCTGGTATTTGTAGATGTGCGCGCGATATTGATGCTATCGGGCGCAGCGTCCCCCAAAGACGAGAGCTGATCGGCTGCGCTAATCACAGGAGTATCACCTGGTGCGTCTTCAATAGCGGGAAGGTTGTTTACAGGCTCAGAGCCACCTGACATAACAAAGTAACTTGCGGCAATAACAAAAATGGCCACTAACACAAGTGCGAGACTGTTGGATTTTCCGGAATTCATGAGTTTTCTTATGTAGTCACAGCTTTGGACGTCGTCCAGAGTGTGATTATTGCTTAATTATCGTCATTACTATATGTAATCCTTAGCCCTTCGTGGTAGTCTTCGAGCAAAAGAATGGCACTTCACCTGCACCTAACCGGACTTTTCGCCGACGGCAACGACTCTCGGCTTACTATAGACCAAGTTCGTGCTCACTTCGGGCGCGCAACTAAGGCGCGTGCTGAGCACCTGGCAAACATCCCCAAATGGCGCGAACTGGGGCATAATAAAGAGTTACTGGAAGCATGTAGAGCACGAGCTACGCAGGTGAAAAGTGAGCAGGATGTCGAAAACTTTGTTGTGCTTGGCATTGGTGGCTCGGCTTTAGGTAATTCAGCAATACTCGGTGCTTTGGCGCCTATTTTTCAGGCGACCAATCCTGAGCCCGGGCAACCTAAGTGCTTCGTGCTTGATACGGTCGACCCTGATTTACTCGACGAGTTTTTTGAATCGGTTGATCTGACGAAGACACACATCAACGTTATCTCTAAATCAGGCAGCACCATTGAGACATCGTCGCAATTTATGCTGGCTTATTCGCTGGTTTTGGCCGCGTGTAATAACGACGCCACGGAATGCGTCAAGCATTTCACGATTACCACCGATCCTAATGGCGGTCACTTCCGTGGCATCTGCGATGCGGTCGGGTTCGCGACTTTACCGGTACCTGATGGCGTTGGTGGACGCTTTTCGGTGTTGTCACCCGTAGGCTTGTTCACCAGCGAAATGGCTGGACTCGACACCGACTCTTTGTTGGCGGGTGCTGCGAAAGTCGCCGACAACCTTCAAAACTGCAGCGCTGAAGACGATCCAGCTTTATGGTATGCATTGGTTCACGTTTTATATCTCGAGCAAGGTTTAGATAAACACGTTCATTTCGCCTATGCCCACCGTCTGCGACTGCTCGCCGACTGGTATTGCCAGCTTTGGGCTGAATCGCTAGGGAAGCGCCACAACTTAGCCGGCGAAGAAGTCAACGTTGGGCCAACTCCGTTGAAGGCAGTCGGGCCTACCGATCAACATTCCCAATCGCAACTCTACGTCGAAGGACCAGACGACAAAGTTTACACCATGTTGAAGCTTAACAAGTTTCGCAGCGAAATCACTCTTGATAAGGCCTTTGCTGAATCTCTAGCCTTCGCTCATCTCGAGAACCGCAATCTTGCTGAATTAATGGAGCAAGAGCGACGCGGTACTGAAGTAGCCTTGCGTGAAAGGGGTCGTCCCGTTTGTGTGATTGAGCTGTGTTCACTTGACGCATTCCATCTAGGGCAATACTTCATGTTCATGGAAATCGCCACGGCTTACGCCGGTAGCATCATGCAAGTCGATCCTTATGTGCAGCCCGGAGTCGAAGCAGGCAAAATAGCGGCGCTCGCGCTTATGGGCTGTGACGGATACGAGCAACGCGCTGCAGAAATAGAGCAACGCTTCAATGCTCAAGAAGGTTTTAAGCTTAGTTGCTAGGCTTAAAAACGCTCTTTAGCGTAATGCTGCTAAGGAAGCTCTGGCGCAAATCGCGATGTGTGCCACGACGGACGGCATCTTGAAAAGCGTCTTTTGATGGACGCGGACGGATGTCTTTTACCAAGATTAATGCCATGCCACTCAATGGTTGCAACAAAGGATTGCTGTCAACTATTTTAATCGGACCATAGATACCGGTGCCTTCCTTTGAAAAGGCTGCCGTTGCGAGGGCAGTGGTGACGCCTTTCTCGTGATGATGGATCCATCCAAGCATGCCACCGCGACGTCGAGTGCGATCGTCTTCTGAGTAATCGTAAGCCAAGTCATTAAAATCTTTTGCTGTCTTAATGCGGTCGCGCAGCGCCAGTAATTCTTCTTTTGCTTCGTCGAAATCTAAATCGAGCGGACTTTCTTTCTCGTCGTCGGCGCGTAGCAGAATCCATCCGACGTTACGCGTTTCGCCATATTCGTTGTCGTAACGCTGAGTAAGCTCTTCGGAAAGGTCGTCGAAAAAGCTGTCCGGCATAACCTGCTCAGAGAGTAAGCGTAAGTATCCAGCAACACGCAGCTCGTCAGATTGACGGACGGATTCAAGCGTCATGCCCTTAGCCTCGAGCAAGCCCTCGTAGCTGGCTCCTCCATAAGCTGGGTTTTCGTTTACGCGCTTACGTCGCCACTCAATCTCGTCGTTAAGAATGTCGCTGCTTAGTATTGCCTTGTTGTCAGCTGCCCACTTTGGCAAAGCAACCGTTAAAACCATTTGTTCGAGGCGGTCCTGCAGCTCTTCTGTTGACATGGTACGACGCATTATGCGCCCTAACTCTTGTTCGCTTACTCGGAACGGCGGGGCGTCGAGTGCCATGCCAGGAGGAGCTTCTTTTGACAGTTCAAGCAGTTCATTCAACTTGTTGTTAGACCATTCCTCGAGCTGTTGTGGTGAAACTTCAGCGAAGATACTTAGGTTTAAATCATGGCGTACAAGTTGCTCGTGAAGGATGGAGTTTCCTATAAGCTCGCGAAATTCTCGCATTCCGAGCTCTCGACTAGCCAGTAATTTCTCGAGGCTCATGTCAGCAGCTTCGATTTGCTCTACAGCGATTGCAATGCGCTCGTCTATTTTCTCATCAGTGGCTACTAAGCCAAGATTAGCAGCTTCAATCGATACAATTTGCAAACGCAAAATATGCACCAAAGCTTCGGCACCACTTTGTTGATGGCGGGCGTCGGCGCCTAGATGACGATCGAAATGATCCGCTTCAATTTGCCCGCCATCGAAAGTGGCAAGAACTTTTGCTGCAACACCCTGCTGCGGCAATTCAGCAACGCAGCTAAGGCTAAGGAGTACGGAAACTAGCATGGGCACAGCATAATGCCGCGCCCAATTATTTCTTAAGCAGCAGGCTTAGTTTTGAAGTTTACTTCGCCAGCCTTCCAGTTGGCTTTAACTTCAGAGCCGCGCAGCATCTCGCCATCGAGAATCGCATTTGATAAGGGCTCTTCGATGAGATTAGCGATAGCACGACGCACTTCACGGGCACCGTATTCTTCGCTGTACCCAGCAGCCGCAACAGCGCGACATAGGGCCTTACTCCACTTAAGGCTAATCTTCGCACCTTGCATGCGTTGCTGCAACATTTTCAAGTGCAGTTCGGCGATTTTCTCACAGTCTTCTTGGTCAAGAGCCCTGAAAGTGAGCACACCATCAAGGCGGTTAAGCAATTCTGGCTTAAACTTGGCGCGTAGTGCTTGCTTTGTGATTTCGGCAAACTCAGTTTGCGCTAAAGACTCTGGCTGATCAAAACCTAGGCGTGATGTCGCTTCGGCGTAGTCCTCCGTGCCCACGTTAGAGGTCATCAAGATTAAGCAGTTGCTGAAATCTACAGTAGCTCCTTTCGAGTCGGTTAGGCGACCGTCATCAAGAATTTGCAACAACATGTTATGTAGATTGTCATGCCCCTTCTCTATTTCATCGAACAGTACCACCGAGCGTGGGTTCTCTTCAATTCCAGAAGTTAGTGTGCCGCCTTCGCTATGACCAACATAGCCGGGAGGGGCACCAATCAATTTCGAAGTCTCGTGCGGCAAGGCGTATTCAGAACAGTCAATACGCACCAATTTGCGACCATCTAGTAAGTTCCGCGAGATTGATTTCGCTAATTCGGTTTTGCCAGTACCGGTGCGTCCAACCAATAAGAAACTACCGATTGGGCGATTGGGGTCGTTAAGGCCTACAGCAGCCTTGCGGATGCTACGGCAGATTTTGTTTACGGCATCATCTTGACCGACTAATTCTGCTAATACATTCTCTTGTAAACCATTGGCTAGTTCGCGAAAGCGTTCCATCTCGGATTCGCTGGTAGCGGCTTCGTCTTCGGTAGCAGGCAGTGAGATAGAATGTATTTCAAGACCAGGGTTGACATCAACACATATTTGGTAGAGAAGGTCTTCGGCAGCCATGGTGTCTTCTGGGTAAACAGCGTGTACTTTCGGCATTACTTCTGAGTCGAGGTCGAGAACGAAATTACTTACTACATACTGGCGGTAGTCGCGGCGCGACGGTGTGCTGTTTGTAGACATTTCTATTTCGGGCATGTTGCCTTCAGCGCCAGCTATTCGAACGCGAATGAAGCCATCGATAAGATCGAAGTATTTGTAAACGAGTGATGAGTTTTGCATGATGTGTGTGCCCTTGGGCATTTATCTTTCGGCTGTTCAGCGCTGCGCCTTTAATTTCAAATAATGATTTTTTTAACTCAAGATGGCACTCATCTTCGGCCGATGTAAAGTATTAGCTAATGTCCAGCTCTGCCTCCGCCGAAGACCAGCAATTCTTGGCTCTACTAACATCTCGTGGCTTTCTAAGCCGTGAGCAGGCTCTGGAGGTGCTTGAAGGCTGTGCCGAACAAGACTTTGAGGCTAGATTGTCGTCTGTTTCTAGCTTTACTACTCCTGATATCCATCACCTGCGACAAACGCGGGCTATGCGCGAGCCACGTATCCCGGGCTATACTATTGAGCGTCTGCTTGGCAAAGGCGGAACCGCTGAAGTTTACGCTGCCAAACGCGACCGCGACTTCGAGAGGGTAGCGCTAAAAATACTCCGTCCTGATTTGTCGCGCAATAAAGTAGCGGCTAATCAATTTACCAAAGAGGCAAAATTGCTACGAGAGCTTGAGGGCGTACCGCAGGTAGTGAATGGCTTACGAGTGTTTCGCTTTATGCATACCTTGGTTCTTGAGATGGAACGTGTAGCGGGGCAGACCTTGCTTGAATGGTTAGACCAGGGGCGCAAGTTTTCTGAGAGCGAAGCCTTTAATATCGTTTGTGAGGTAGCCGTGGCACTCGAAGGTATGCGCGAGCACGGCGTGATTCATCGCGATTTGAAACCCGGTAACATTATGCTTGATCGCGAGTTCAATGTGCGGCTTATCGACTTTGGGTTTGCCGGCGAGGGTTTAAGCGGCGGGCATGGTGAAGGTACAACGATGGGTACTGCCGCTTACTTAGCTCCCGAGCAAGCTAAAGGACAAAACGATCTTGATGGCCGCGCCGACATCTATTCTTTGGGTGTGACTTTATACCATTTGATATTGGGCGAGCTACCTTTCGTTGCATCCGACGACCAAGAATTATTGCGCATGCAGGTTCTTGATTCTCTGAAAGGCGCGGCGATGAAAGGCGGGCGGGTGTCTCCGCTGGCACACTACTTCCTCGAGAAGATGATGGCCAAAGACCGCGAGGTGCGATATGCATCTGCGGGTGATTTGATTGAGGATCTCGAGGCACATCTTGGCGACGACTAATATTGTTGAAAGACCGAGATGCGGGATGCAAGATATAAGTGGTGTGCCGTAAAATGACTTGGATGCTCAGTTTGTCAATATTCATGCTAAAAATGCTTTAACTAGGGGTACAATGATAGTTCAAGATAGTACAATTTGTTAGACACGCACAACCAACCATGAACGACTCCAAATACACTCCATCTGCGAGAGAGCAAGCCTTTCTCGACACCGTTGAAAGCCCGCGCTACGACCGCGAAAGCATCAACGGATTGCGCCCTTTTTTCGATGAGAAAATGCCTGAGAGTATGCGGGGTTTTTATACCGATGACGAGCTCGTCATCCTGAAGTCATTGAAAGGCACCGAGCGCGATGTCGAAGCGCGGATGCCCGTCAAGATGACGCGCCATTATTTCGAAATGGGAAGGAAGAGCGAGGCCATCCGTCGCTTAGTCAAAGCCGACGCCACTGAAACCAACAACATGGAGGGTTCAGAAGATCCGGGCAATCAAATGGACTACAGCCCGGTCGAAGGTTTGCTGCACAAGTACGAAATGGGTTTGATGTATGTGGTATCTACTTGCTCAGCGCATTGTCGTTTCTGCTATCGCGAAGAACTCATTGGCCGCAAAGAAATTGAACGCCAAGACGGCACGGTAGCGAAAAAGGGTATGGCGCAAATCCCTGAGATCGTGAACTATGTTCACGCGCACAACACCCTCGTTGCTGGAAACGGTGGGCGGCATCCTGAGACAGGGCGCGAGAAATTGCGCGAAATTTTGCTTTCCGGAGGAGACCCTATGGTGTTGCCTAACTCCAAAATTGCTGCCTGGTTTGCGGCTCTTGCTGAAGCAGGCGTTGAATCGATTCGTGTCGGCACCAAGGAGCTCGCGTTTTTCCCGAATCGCTTCGACGATACCTTCATGGCGATGCTCGATAATTTCCACAAGACCTATCCTTCTGTAGGCTTGCGGTTTATGGTGCATTTCAATCATCCCGACGAGTTTTTGCTGAAAGACGACGACGGTAATTATGTCGAAGAAGAGTCGGGCGTGTTGGCATGGAATCCTGATACAGAGCGTGCGATGTCGGACTTAGTGTCACGCGGTTGGTTATGCGTTGAAAACCAGTCACCATTGATTAAGGGGATTAACGACGATCCTGACGCGTTGCGGATTATGCAACGTGCCTTGAAGCGTGTAGGCGCCAACAATCATTACTTTTTCTGTGGCCGCGATATTGTGGCTTATAAGGCGTTCAATATACCGATTGAAACTTCTTGGCAAATCTTAAATGATTCGCAAAAAGGTTTGTCTGGTGTAGAGGCGCATGCGCGGCTTTCGATTACGCACTACTTAGGTAAGACCGAAGTAGTCGCGGTAACTGACGAGGCGATTCCCGGTCTGCCGGGTGCTGAAAATGGCGTATTGATTTTCAAACTGTTACGTAACGCTGCCGATGCTCCATTGAAGGGTAAAGTTTGTATCGTCGGGCGTAACCCTGAGGCAGTTTGGTTTGATGATTACGAAGACCGTGTTCTCTTTGATGAGGCGGGATTGTTTGATTACGCGCGTGTTGTAAAAGAGCAAACAGGAGGCTTCTCGGTCTAAAGGCATGATTAACAAAGAGGTGCCTTCTACAGCTGCTGCCGTTGCCGATATCTTTGACGGCGCTACGGTGATGGTGGGCGGCTTCGGAGAAGCGGGTAGCCCAATCGAATTGATTCACGCTTTGATTGATCAGGGCGCAACAAATTTGACTGTGGTGAATAACAACACTGGCAGTGGCGAGGTAGGTCTTGCAGCTTTGATTAAAGCAGGGCGAGTTTCAAAAATGATTTGCTCGTATCCGCGTTCGCTGAACTCAACGGTGTTCCCTGGGCTTTATCGCAGTGGGGCAATCGAGTTAGAGTTGGTGCCGCAAGGTACTTTGGCCGAGCGTATTCGTGCTGGTGGCGCTGGAATCCCTGCGTTTTACACTGCGACCTGCGTGGGTACTATTCTGGAAGAAGGCAAAGAGCGGCGTACCATTGACGGCCAAGATTATGTCCTTGAATATGGTCTTAAAGCAGATTTCTCGTTGATTAAAAGTTTGAGGGCCGATCCGTATGGTAACCTCACCTACAACAAAACTGCGCGCAACTTTGCGCCGCCAATGGCGATGGCAGGAGCCATCACTATTGTGCAGACGGGTGAAATGCTGGCAGCCGGAGAGCTTGATCCTGAAGTCATTGTCACGCCAGGCATCTTTGTAAAGCGGGTTGTTGTTGTGCCTAATCCCGCTCACGAATCGGTGCTCGTTGCAGAAGGAGCGACTTACCCATGAAATTCGCAAAACCTGTAATCGGCCTTTCACGTGATGAGATGGCGCAGCGCGTTGCCATGGATATCCCTAATGGCTCGTATGTGAATCTTGGCATTGGTATCCCTGAGCTGATTACTCAGTTTGTACCTGACGGTCGTGAATTCATTTATCACACGGAAAATGGTTTACTCGGCATGGGACCTTCGCCTGAAGAGGGCGTAGGTGATCCTGAGTTGATTAATGCCGGCAAGCGACAAGTGACAGCCCTTCCTGGTGCGAGTTACTTCCAGCACCCTGATAGTTTCGCGATGATTCGCGGTGGCCATCTCGACCTTTGCGTGCTTGGTGCGTTACAGGTCGCGAGTAACGGCGATTTAGCAAACTGGTCAACGGGTGGTCCTGATGCGATCCCTGCAGTGGGCGGCGCAATGGATCTTGTCGCTGGCGTGAAATCAGTTTATGTGATTACACAGCATTGCACGAAGGCGGGCGATCCAAAATTAATTGAAGCCTGTACTTATCCACTCACCGGCCCTGGTGTGGTGAATCGGATTTACACCGACCTTGCTGTTGTTGACATTACGGCTGCAGGTTTTCAACTCGTCGAGCTAAGCCCTGGGGTTTCTTTCGAATATGTGGCAGAACGCACAGGCGCAAAGTTGATTCCGATTTCATGAAAGATCCTGAGAAAAAATCTAAAAGCGCAGATATTTATCAACGCGCGCAAAAAACGCTACCGGGCGGCGTGAGTCGCAATACCGTTTTGCGTACACCGCATCCAGTTTACGCTGATTTCGCATCGGGTTTTCATGTGACTGATATTGAAGGTGTTGAGTACATTGATTTCTCTAACAACATGGCCTCTTTGTTGCATGGGCATGCTCATCTAAGCACCGTTACTGCCGTAACCGAACAGTTACAGCGCGGCTCGGCATTCATGTTGGCAACCGAAATTGAGGTGCGTTACGCTGAGTACCTGTGCCAGCGTTGCCCCTCATTCGAAAAAATACGTTTCGTGAATTCGGGTACTGAGGCTGTGATGGGTGCGATCAAAGCTTCGCGCGCATTTACAGGGCGTCCTAAGATTGCAAAAGTGGAGGGCGCATATCACGGCCTTTATGACTACGCTGAAATTAGTCAAACGGCGACACCCGAAGTTTGGGGTAGCCCAGATCATCCGCAAAGCGTGCCGGTCGCGCATGGCACACCCTCTTCGGCACTAAACGATGTCATCGTGATTCCGTTTAATAATCCTGCACGGGCGATTGCGATTCTCGATCAGCATAAAGATGAAATCGCTGCAATCCTACTCGACTTGATGCCGCACCGCGTGGGTTTAATGAAGGCCGAGCCTGAGTTTTTCCGGGCATTGCGAAAGTGGGCAGACGATAACGGTGCACTGTTGGTGCTCGATGAAGTGGTAACGTTCCGCTCTGAGTTTGCGGGTGCGCAAGCATGGTATGACTGTCAACCCGATTTGACTGCGCTTGGCAAAGCCATCGGTGGAGGTTTCCCCGTCGGCGCTCTTGCTGGTCGCGCTGAAGTTATGGATGTGATGAACCCTCTTGCCGATAAGGTCCTTTTCCCGCATTCAGGTACATTCTCTGCTAATCCCGTGACTTTGACTGCAGGTATGGCGGCTATGGAAGCGTTTGACGAGCAGGCGGTTGAGCGTCTTAATAAGTTGACGCAGCGTCTAGTGACGGGGCTTGAAGCTGCGATAGTAAAGACAAATATCAAGGCTTGTGTCACTGGTGGCGGCTCGATGTTCCGCGTGCATTTTAAAGAACATGCGCCACGTAACTACCGCGAAACTTTTGCTACGGATGAAGAAAACCGTAAGATCAAAGCGCAGCTGGACCACATGTTCGCTTCAGGTTTCATTATGCTGAACACTTGCGCCGGTGTGCTTTCGACTCCTATGGGTGAGACTGAGGTCGATGCTTTTGTAGCGGCGATGGAAGCTGGATTCCGCAAGCTATAGCGTATCATCTTTGGCCTGTCTTGCCTGTGAGACTCGCTATAATAAATCAATGAGCAGTAATCTAAAGTTGTTGATGCGAGCCGCAGTTTTTCTGACTGTCGTCACCATGACTTTTTTTGTTATGCAAGATGATGATGCCAGTGAGGGTTATGAACAGCAAAGTGTTGATTCGTTTGTGCGCTCAGCAATCGGTACTAGTAATAAGCAACAAACAGAATCGTCCGCTGTCGTCGCTGTAGACAACTCGGAAGTCATCGAGTTGCATAATCTCGCGCTAGAGGCTGTCAATGCTAAGCAATATCAAGTTGCTTATGAAATAATGACGCAACTTTATACGCTAGAGGCAAATCCAGAAAACACGATTGCCGTGAATGCTTCGCGAGTTGCCGGGCACTGGGCGAATGCATTACAAGGCCTTTATCGTCATCAAGAGTCGCGAGAGGTTTGGCGCCAAGCTATTGAGTGGCATCACGATAGAGGCCATCCGCAATTGTCGCTGGCGCAACTATTGTTGTTGGCCGCCGAGGTTGAAGCCGCATGTGAAATTGTTGATGAAGCTCTTGCCGAATTTCCTCAGCATGCTTCTTTACTGGCATTGCGCGCTGAGATAGCGTCATTACGTGGTGAGACTGACTTTGCTGTAGAGATGATGGAGGCGGCTGTTAATCTTGAATCGGAGAACGAGCGTTATGCGCGACGCTTGGTGCAGCTCAAAGTTGAGGCCGAAGCATTCACGAATTACTTACCCTTATCGACTGCGCATTTCGATAGCTCTTTTGACTCGCAAAACCGCAGCATGGTGCGCAATATCGATGACTTGCAGCAAGATCTAGAACGCGCTTGGTCTGAGATTAGTGGCTTGTTGGGTATTCAAAATGAACGACGTATCGTGGTGTTATGGTTAGACGCCAAGGATTACAGAGGGCAGGCACCAGATTGGTCGGCGGGTATTTACGATGGCCGTATCCGTGTCGTTGTTGACGACTACCCAGAGCGGCGTCCGCAAATGTTGGCTACTCTGAAACATGAATTGACTCACGCTTTATTACATAGTACAGGGATTAGGTTCCCGACATTTGTTCAAGAGGGGTTGGCCCAGCTTTACGAACCGCGTGATGCGGATGTAGTTCGTGATGCTTATTTGCGAGGTGATTTGCCAAATTTGGCTGACCTTCAAGGTAACTGGACTTCATGGACGGATGTGGAGCAAGTACGCGCAGCTTATGCTTATTCGTTGTCGCTATGTGATTTCGTTCGCGAACGTTATGGCGCAGACTCTTTCGGGCTGTTGTTCGAGAACATGCGTCGCTCTGAGTTGCACGAAGCGTGGCAGGCTACTTTTGGTAACAGCCTCGCGGATAGTGACGCTTTGCATCGCCAGTTTTTGGCGGATAGCAATTAATGTCTTGGTGATGTGAGCGGCGTCTACTTTGATTGGCGACTATGGCTGGCAATCACCAGTGCAGTGGGACCCGCGGCCTCGATACGCAAGATGGTTGGGCCGATACCCGCGAGTTGAGTGCCATCTTCTTTGAGCAGTTGTTCTTCCGCTGGACTGAATCCGCCTTCCGGCCCAACAATTAACAGTATAGGTTGGTCACTTTGAGCTACGACTTGGCCAAGTGGTGTCGCTCCTGGGCTTAGGCAAATGCGCAAGTGGTCGCTGAAAGTGCTGGCTAATTGCTTGATGGTAAGTAATTCGCCCTCAATCAAGGGCAAATCCGGACGTCGGCACTGCTGGCAGACCTCTTTTGTAATTTTGTGCCAACGGGACATTTTGCTCGGCGACAGCTCCTTGCGCCCAACGACACTTCGTTCGCAACTTAATGGAATTAGGCGCTTTACGCCTAGTTCGGTGGCGCGGCGTACTAGCTCGTCGCCACGACTTCCTTTGGGCCAAGCGCTTGCAATGCTAATGTCGGGTAGATGTAGAAAGGGCCTTTTAATAACGCTTTTCAGCAATAAGTCGCCATTTTCGAGTAATTCTGCTGCAACGCCGTCGCCGCTCTGGGGTAAAAGAACAATCTCAGTGCCAACAGCTAGGCG
>CAXGOF010000004.1:0-29172 GCA_964011335.1 uncultured bacterium | reverse complement strand
CCTTGAATACTCTCGGACGCTTTCAGTAACGCGCGACGGATCGACAAATCTCGAACAATTTTGAGATGGTTTTCGAGAAAAGCATTCGATGGGACAGCCATCATGCACTCGCCCATATAGTCGGTCCCGCCCAGCTCTTCTTCTTTGTTACGGCGCTGTACTTCGTGGCCTACAGTCAATGGGTCACAGCGACCCTGCTGTTGCGCTTCAAGCTCAATCATAATCTTAAAAAGATCACGGTGGCGCGGGGAATAAAAATCTTCTGCCAGGACCATTGCCGTGACATCAGCCATGCAGTTTGGATCCCGTAAAACGCTACCCAAAATACACTTTTCGACTTGTAAATCGAAAGGAGGTGAAGGCAAGGCGGAGGCACTCATTTTAAATTGCAATAATACAAGAGCGGACGGCTTCCCCGTAAGAGAAAACCGTCCGCGATTTGCTTTTTTAAGCTTCTGATGACTCGCCGTCTTCGTCGAGCTCAGGAGTTTCTTCAACTTCAGGGTCAGCGACCTCCTCCCCTACAACCCACACCTTAACGGCAGCATTCAAGTCAGAATGCACGTGGATGGGCACCTCAAATTCGCCAACAACACGGATAGGTTCGCCTAAACGCACATTGCTCTCGGAGATGTCGACACCTTGCTCGCCTAAGGCCTCAGAAATGCGCTTCGCGGTAACAGCACCATATAGGTGACCTGCTGAAGACACTTTCTCGGTAAAGCTAAGCTCGAGTGAAGCCAGTTTATCAGCCAAAGACTGCATGTCTGACAATTGCTCGATGCGAACTTTCTCGGCAGCAACACGGTGCTTTTCAAGACGGCGGATAGCGTCATCGCTATACGGCAATGCCAGGCCACGTGGGACCAGGTAATTACGCGCGTAACCAGACGCTACTTCAACAACATCGCCAGTGTGGCCCAATGTTGCGTCGTCGACACTAAGGATTAGTTTCGTCTTCATTATTGAACTCCGTAGGATAGGAGTGCTAGTTGACGCGCCATTTTCACAGCTGTCTTTAGGCGACGCTGCTCGCGACCTGACAAGCCAGTACGCTTAGCAGGCATAATCTTACCTAATGGAGTGATGAATGTTTGAAGTTCTTCAACATTCTTGAAGTCGAACATACGGTCTTTTTTAGATGACATGATTAATTCTCCTTATTCTCTTCGCCAACGGCAACAGCCTCTGACTCGTCAGATGAATCAGCGGCTTTTTCGCCAGCCGGCTCATCGGTATTTTCTTCGGTCTTTTCCTCGGTCTTTGATTCGGCAGCTTCTTCAGCCACATCTTCTTCGATCGTTTCAAACTCTTCGACTTCTTCTGGGATATCAACAGCCGAATCATCGATAGCCTCGATACCAAATGCCATTTCTTCGGCAGGGATTTCGTCGGCACGCAAAAACATGATCCGAAAAGCTGGCCCAACCAAGTACATTTCGCGCTTAGCTTCGTTAACAGCTTCGCCAGAAGCCTCTACCCAACCTAAAAGGTAAGTCGCGCGTTGGCGAGAACCAATAGGGTAAGCCAAAGCACGTTCGCCCCATAGGCGTAATACTTTTACATCGACGTTGTGTTTCTCAAGACAGGCTTGCACCCAGTCTTTAGCTTGATTAAAGCCTTTGCGGACTTCCTCGTTGTCGAGCAAGAACATGGCTTGGTATGTGTGAATTTTGTTAGTCATTTTTGTGCCTTTCTGGTCCTACCAGTTTGCTGTGCATTATCGCACTAAGAACCCGCCTGCGGCTTGCGGCGGTTGAATTGAGCCTGTAAATCTATAATAGATTTACCAGCAGCCCAGTCTTCGGCTGCGCAAGAAGCGTCGATGAGCAAGTCATCTACGATTTTTTTATCAGCCGAAGAAAATTTTGAAAGAACATGTTTAACGCTGTTTTCTCCAGGCCCCCCAATGCCCAATCGCATGCGTGGGTATTCACTGCAGCCGAGCGCGTCTTCGATAGAAGCCAAGCCGTTATGGCCGCCGGTTGCTCCCGCACCTCGAATGCGAATGCCGCCGAGTGGCAAGTGAAAGTCGTCACACAACACCATAATCTGATGAGCAGATTCGATGCCGTAGTGCTGCCACAATTTGCGCAAAGCGACCCCCGAAAGATTCATGAAAGTAGTTGGTTTGACCAACACGGTTTTAGAATCGGGGACTTCAACAATTGCGGACGACAACTGAGGTTGCAACTCGAATTGAAGTTGCAGGCGTGTAGCGTAAAGATCAAGTGCTTCGAAACCGACGTTGTGCGGAGTCGAAGCGTATTCGGCGCCAGGATTGCCGAGGCCCAACAAAATGCGATGCCCGGAATCTTGCGATTCTTCAATAGGCCCATCATCGTCTTGAGGGTCAGGAATCATAACCTAGCGGCGAAAAAAACGCCAATGGCTAATCTTCCTCAATTCTGTAGCCCTTATCGCCAAACTTTGTGGCTCGAGCAATAGCTAGATCACCACTAGAGTCACGAATGAAGTCAAGCTGATAAATATTATCGCCTAAAAAATCGAAATTCGCTGCCTGGATAGCCGCTTTTTCAGTTTTGCCACCGATCGTTAACTCGAAGCTACGCGCATTCTTACGAGTAGTAAAGTCGAAATCATCGGCTGAAACGCTGAAATGTACTGTTTCTTTGCCCTCACCTACCAAAGTAGCTGGGTAGCGTCTTGCAGCGCGCAGGAGCTTGGCATGTTTCGTACCGAATTCGGTACGCTCTTCTGTATCTAATTTAAAGATTTCCATGGTTCTTAGTGATTAACTATTATGAGCAAAATTACTCGGAAAACAACGCGCTAACAGACTCTTCTCGGTGAATTCTCGTTATAGCGCGGGCTAGTAGCGGCGCCACCGAAACAATCTTTAGATTGGAAGGTAGCTCGCCAAGGAGGGGTATTGTATTCGATACCAGCACCGTTTCGGAGCATGAATTCTGAAGTCTTTCAATCGCCGGCCCACAGAACACGGCATGGGTAGCCGCGATGATGATGCGCTGTGCCCCTTTTTCTTGCAAAATACGCGCTGCCTCGGTGATTGTACCAGCCGTAGAAATCATATCGTCGGTAATCAGCACATTGCAGCCATCAACGTCGCCAATGACGTTTTCCATGACTACCTTTTCCCCGGAAACCCTTCGCTTATCAACAATTGCGAGCGGCGCGTTCAAAGACTTACCCCAAGCACGAGCCAGCTTCACGCCACCAACATCGGGCGAGCAGACCACCAAATTATCAAGTTTCATATCGCGAATGACTGTTTCGAATTCTGAACGCGCCCACAGATGGTCTACTGGGATATCGAAGAATCCTTGAATTTGCTGGGCATGCAAATCAATGGTTAAAACACGATCTACCCCGCCTGAACTAAGCATATTTGCTACTACCTTAGCTGAAATCGGTACGCGCCCTTCATCTTTGCGATCCTTGCGGGCATAGCCGAAATACGGCATCACCGCAGTAATCCTCCCTGCAGAAGCACGCCGCAAGGTGTCGACCATCAACATCAACTCCATGATGTTTTCGTTTACAGGCGGGCTTGTTGGCTGCACAATGAACACATCAGAGCCACGCATATCTTCGTGCAGCTTGATATCAATTTCGCCATCAGGGAAACGCCCCACGGACGCAGAGCTAAGTGGCACATCAAGTGCCGCAGCAATTTCTAAAGCCAGCTCGTTGTGAGCGGTACCGGCTATAACTTTCAACTTGGAATCGCGGAAGCTCATTATTAAATCATAATTACTTGAGTAACTTTTTTGCAGGAATGCCGACGACTGTTTCGCCAGCAGAGACATCATTATTTGCGGTAACTACCGCGCCAGCACCAACCGTTGCCCCGTCACCGATATTAACTGGTGCAACTAAAATCGAACCAGAACCTATGAAAGCATTTTCTCCGATAACCGTTCGGTGCTTATTCTTGCCATCGTAATTGGCGGTGATTGTTCCGCAGCCAATGTTCGACTTAGCGCCAACTTCGACATCACCTAAATAGGTGAGGTGTTTGGATTTAGCACCTTCGCCGAGATGAGCATTTTTAGCCTCAACAAAATTGCCAATCTGTGCGCGATCGTCAAGTTCTGTGCCTACTCGCAAGTGAGCAAAGGGGCCCACTACACAATCAGCGCCTATTTTTACGCCACTACGCAATACGCAAAAGGGCATAATACGCGTGCCAGGGGCTATTTCAACGTCAACCTCAATAAAGGTCGAAACGGGATCGTCGATGATGACCCCGCTGTCAAGGTGCTCTTCCAGAATACGCTCACGTAATACACGATTCACATAGACCATCTCATGCAAATCATTCACGCCCGTAACTTGTTCGCTTTCTTCGACGGGTAAAGTGACCGTTGCTCCGTTACTCTCTTGCAGCACCTTAACGGCTGGTGTCGTTAAATAAACTTCACCTTGCGCATTATTGTCGTCGGAGACCGCTAAAGCGGCACGCAACGCTTCGATATCAAGAACAAACACACCCGAATTAATTTCGCATATCTCGAGTTGCTCATCTGTAGCATCTGCCTGCTCGGCAATCGCCAACAACTCTCCGTTCGCAGCGCGCAAGATGCGCCCTAGCCCGAATGGGTCATCGACTTCAGCAGTAAGCATGACATTGCCTTGCTCGACTAAAAGTTGCAAGGTTGATAAGCGCAACAACGGAGTATCACCGCACAAAATAAGTACCCTGCCTGTTGCCGGCATGCTTTCTAAAGCGCACAACACGGCATCGCCGGTGCCACGAGCCGCCGTTTGCTCGACTACATTCCATTCATCGTGCTCGCTCTTTTCTAGCCATGCTTCAATTTTAGAACGATGAGTCGGACCCAATACTAAAGTACGAGACTTCGCGGGCAAATCTTCGCAGGTGCGAAAAATATGCTCTATCATTGGCACCCCACACAAATCAAGCAGGGCCTTGGGGCCACCGGTGCGGATACGGGTGGAGTTGCCACCAGCGAGAACGAGGACATGCAATGGGAGGTCTGCCATGATTTGGACTCTGAGTATATCTGCTCTTTTGCTTAACATTTAACCTCGTTACACTAAAGCTTGCCAATAATGGAAGTCCGCTCCCTGTTTACCGTTCCTGCTTTCCCACGTGTCGCGATGTCCCGTGCAGTCGGAGCTATTTCTAAGTGGTACATACCTAAGTTCATGCGCCGGCCTCTATGGCGACGGGTTATTAGTAAGCTTGGTATTAGCGAGGACACCGTTGGCGACGATTTACAAAGTTTCGCGACTTTTCTCGAGTTGTTTACCCGCAAGCTACCTACGGGCTCCCGCCCTATCGCAAAAAATGAGCATTGGGTATCTCCGGCTGATGGACGCTTAGTCGAACACGCTCTTGTGTCGCCCGAGCTGTCCCTTATCTTGAAAGGCGCGCCTTATTCCGTCAGCGAAATACTGCCTGGCGGTTGCGAGGCCGATTACCTTGGTTATCAAGCACTGCAAATTTATTTGGCCCCTTATAACTATCATCGTTATCACGCCCCCTGTGACATGCAAATCATCTCTGCCGTTACGGAGCCCGGTGATTTACAACCTGTTGATCCCGCGCTAATGCGCCGTTCGATGCGTGTCATGAAAACCAATAGGCGCATTTTGCTACATTGCGTGGATGCCAAGCAGCGACCTTTCGCTTTGTTATATGTAGGAGCACTTAATGTTGGCGGCATGAAGTTTGGCTTTGACGACTCTCTCGGCGCAAGCCCATGGCAACCCTCGGAGCGCACTTATGACCCGCCAGCCAAACTAAGGAAAGGCGATGATATGGGATGCTTCGAAATGGGTTCAACTGTCGTATTGTTTGTGCCACCACAGCTGCAGTGCCGCACGCAACTTGATGGAATCACCGTTGCTCTGGAAGATTTCCTTTTTGCTGATGAACAATAATAAATATTTTTTGGCTGCCCAACTTGGCGCTGCAATCCACAACGATGACGACATTGCACTCACCTTAGCTGCCGAAAAATTGCGTCATTCACATTCAGAGCTAGCGCTGCTCGACGCCCTACGCTTGTCCCACCTTTTCTGCGGTATTCCTAAATTAATCCGCAGCTTAAACCTGCTCGCACCATTCTATTGCGAGTTGCAAACGGCTGAAATTGGCAACGGACATCAACTCTTTTCAGAGGTCTACGGAGATGATGCCGAAATTGTACTAACGCACCTGAACAACACCGATCCAACAGCTCACCGATGGATTATAAACCACGCCTATGGCGACATATTCGCTAATTCTAGCTATTCGCTGCTAGAACGTGAGATGACTAGCATTCTGGTTCTAAGCCTTGGCAATTGTCACCAACAGGCGCTGTCTCATGTCAGGGCATGCAAGAGGCACGGCGCAACAGCCACCCAACTTCTCGCCGACGCTAATGCATTTTCGTTTAACGAGAATGAGCAACGACAGCGGTTAGTCGCCAGCATCCGCAACACTTTTATCGACAATGAGTAATAGCCGCAGTTTTAAACATTTAGTTGTAACCCAATTTTTAACCGTATTTAACGACAACCTTTTTAAGCAAAGTGTGTTGCTGATTGCTGTCGGCTTGGCTGCGACATTCCCAGAGATGCAATCGTGGGCGCAAGCACTTTTTTCGGCTCCCTTCCTCGTATTCGCTGTGTTCGCAGGTAACTTAGCCGACCGCTATTCTAAACGAAAACTGATTATCATTTGCAAGTACGTCGAGGCGGCAATCATGCTGTTAGCAGCACTCAGCTTCTACCTACAAAGCACCACTGCTTTACTAATCACTGTTGCACTGATGGGCACGCAGTCTGCTTTTTTAGGTCCTGCGAAATACGGCGCCATCCGCGACTATCGTGACGGCAAACATTTGACTCACGCTAACGGTATTTTTCAGACCTCGGTGCTCTTTGGGATTTTGCTTGGTACTGGCTGCGCCGGTCATCTTGCAGACCATTATCTATGGCTGCTTGGCGTGCTGATGGCTGCCATCGCAATCGGTGGCGCTAAAATGGCTGCAGAAATGGGACTAGTCGCTGCTCATTCGCAGCCTAGCTCAAAGCCTTTACGCATTAACCCTATAGCTAAGCTTATTGATGGCTTGCGCTTTGCTAAACAATACCGCGGGTTATCTGGTGCAATGATGGGGCATGCTGTATTTTGGCTATGTGGCAGCTGGATTTTACTCGCATGGAACGAATTTCTAATCCCAGATGCGGAAGGTATTAGTGTTGTTGAGATGAGTAAAGGCATGTGGTCCATTGGGCTAGCAAGCCTCAGTGTTTTTATGGGGCTAGGCGCCTACATTTGCGGACGCTCTATCAAGTGTGAAATCAACAAAAGCGTGCCGTTATGGGGTGGTCTCGGCATCGCTACAGGCTTATGTTGCTGCGGGCTATTCGGACATTCGCCATTAAGCATCTGGCTTAGCCTTTCACTCGCCAGTTTTGCCTCGGGCTTTTATTTAATACCCTTGCGTAGCCTAGTACAATTCATTGCCCCGCCCTATGCGCTTGGCTCTATGCTTGGATTGAGCCAAATGCTCGATTTTGGTTTCATCTTAATCACTGCGCTAATCCGCCCGTGGTTACTAGACATCAACGTCGACGCCAACGGCCTGTTACTTATCGCCTCTGTCGCAATGTCATGCGCGTGCGTGATGCTAAAAGTTAGCCTACCGCCGACTACCAAGCTAGTTCATACCAAGGCTTAGTCTTAATGCATATATCCAAGCCGCACTACAACTCTGTTAAGTGCTTACTTAGGAGAAAGCCGCCATTCCCGCACCCACCACCGCGCCTTCTTAGGTTGGTCCGCAGCAAAAAGCCCCATCTTCTTTCGCGCCTGTGCGAGGCGACCTTGCAAATAAAGGAATTGAGCCCATTCGAAATTGCCATCACTCCCCACTAGCTTGAATACCCCAGCTGCATCAAGGTCAAGTAATTGAAAAGGGATGTGAGCTTGCCCTAGATAATGAATTTGGTAATTCGCATTATCAACAACAGTAATAGCTCCAAAAAGCTTGCTTCCATCGTTGGCAGTGAGACTAACTTCTTGATCAATACTTTCATGAAGATACGTCTTAAACCTATCATCCACGTTTTTCAGAACTCTAGCTTGCTCGGCATATCCTCCGGCGCGCAAATCATTTGCGACAAAATCTTCGGGCAGCGACTCAAACCGTAAGCAGGCAGCAGTGAAGTGACCAGCCAACAACAAAGAGCGTGTATCGGCAATAATCTTGTCACGTAAATCCTCACAGGATTGCTGGCGCAACTGCGCAAGGCGGCCTTTGACAATACCCAGGCGTTCCTTCACATCAGGATGGCCTGCGGCAATCGACAATTGATTAATGTCGACGTTTGCAGCGCGCCACAATTCATTCACCAAATCATTGAATGCGACGGCATCGTAAACTCTATTTGAGGCTGCGCGTTGCGCATCGCCATTAGCATGTTCTAAAAGATTAAAAGCAACAGCAGCTAAGCCTTCCGCGGCAGCACGAATCTGCACTTTAGCCTCGGTAATCCATTCTTTTCGATTGTCCTCAAAGGCGGCGTCAGGATTTTGACAAGTGCGCGATTCAATATCGACTAACAAGCGTTCAGCCGCATGTAATTTTCGGTTTTGCACATACCAATAAAACAACGACGCTTCTTTATATATCCATTCTGCAAAGACCACGCCTGGCGCAGAAGCATCAGCGTTGGCCTTGCCATAATCTATCTTTTCTCGCAAATCGACATTCGTATCGCTGGTATCAGGACCTACGGTTTTTGAGTCCGTAGTCTTGTCCGGGAAATCTGTTGCTGACCTCATCATTGGTGCGAGCGGATACATCAGCATTGCCGTTGCCACAATTCCGGCGGCAGCAAGCCAGCGCTTGCGCAATCGTTGACCATAATGCAAGGTTCGTAATCGAGGCTTGTCTCCCAACAAAACCAAGCCCAAATCAGATCCCATACTACGCGCACGGTCGTAACGTTGCTCTTCATCTTTGGACATCGCAACCGAAACAATTTTCTGCAAAGAACTCGGTACATTATTTCCTAGCGGCTCAGGCGCTTCATGCAACAAACGGTGAATAACTTCACCTACCCCCTTACCCACAAACGGAGGATGGCCGGTAATCGCATGATACAAAGTCGCCCCAAGCGAATAAATATCGGTTTGTTCATGTACCTCCGACGGATTTCGTGATTGCTCAGGGCTCATATAAGCAGGAGACCCTAGCGCCGCACCTTGACTAGTCAAAGTGGGATCTTCTTCACGCAATACCAAACCCAGGTCGGCCAAGACTGCGCCATTCTCAGGATGCAGCAAAACATTGTGAGGTTTAACATCGCGATGAATGGCACCATGGCGGTGCAGGCACTCGAGAGCACGTGAGATTTGAATTCCGTAACGGCATGCCTTCTCCCAAGAGACGGGTCCGTTTTCAAGCTGCTCGCGCAAGGTGCCGCCAGAAATATATTCCAGAATTAATGCTGGGCGCTCATCTACAGTGCACGCTCCATAGCAGCGAACTAGATGACTATGATTAAGCTCAATAAGAGTTTGTGCTTCGCGATTCCAGCGCTCGACAATGCGTTCGTTTTGGGCTACACTGGCCCGCATAACTTTTAGTGCAAAAAACAGTCCCTTTTGATTGCGAACCAACAATACCTCTGATAGCGGCGACGTACCTAGGGTGCGCACAAAAGTCAGGCCTTCTGGCAAACATGCGGCCAAGTGGTGCTGAGTGTTATCAGCCATTACTTTTCTTCTGGGATGTCCAGTTCATATTTCTCTATTTTACGCAACAATGCAAAACGCGAAATACCTAATGTGCGAGCTGCTGCAGTTCTGTTTCCTGATTCCAATTCGAGAACTTGTAAAATAGCTTGAATCTCAACTGCCTTAACTCTCTCTGGTAATGTGGCACGCTCGTCAAAGCGGACAGCTTCTTTGGAATCCGCCTGTGATATCGCAGATGACAATTCTTTGACATCTACTTCGCCACGGTCGAGCATGCTTAAGCGTTGAATTTCATTGCGCAACTCGCGAATGTTTCCTGGCCAGGAGTAAGACTGCATCGCTACGAGTGCAGCTTCTGAAAAAGAGCGTGGCTCACGCCCTGCTTCATCGGCAACTTGCTGCATGAGGTACTCGACTAATTGCGGGATATCACCCTTACGGTCGCGTAATGCAGGAACATGCAGGCCCACGACTTTTAAACGGTAATACAAGTCTTCACGAAACGAGCCCAGTTTCACGTTACGCAATAAGTCTTGGTGCGTAGCCGCAATCACCCTAACTTTTATCTTGATGACTTCATCTGAACCAATTGGACGCACTTCACCTTCTTGCAAAACCCGCAGCAAACGAGTTTGCATCGCCTCTGACATTTCAGCAACTTCGTCTAAGAAAATAGTGCCTCCGTCGGCCTCGACGAAGCGACCTTTGCGATCGCGAGTTGCGCCAGTAAACGCGCCCTTGACATGACCAAATAGTTCAGATTCGAGCAGAGTGTCAGAAAGTGCACCGCAGTTTTCAACAACGAAGGGTGCGGCAGCGTTCTCGGATTGGAAATGCAAGGCACGAGCAACAAGCTCTTTGCCGGTTCCGCTTTCGCCATCGATAACTACCGGCACGTCACTAGCGATAACCTTTTCGATATCCTCGAACAGCTCTCGCATCACTACCGAAGTACCTACCATGCCCGGGAAATGAGGGATATCGAGGTTTTCGAGATCTGATGCTGCTTTGTGACTAGCCGATTTTTTTTGCAACATCACATTACGGCGGCGCACATTAATTAATTGCTGATGCTGCTGCAGGTTCGCAAAATTCAACGCTGATATTGCTGCAAGTGACTGCAACATTTCGCTTTCGCCGGAACCAAATGCACCACGAGTTAACCGATGGTCAATCGCTAGCACGCCTAGAACATCACCTTGGAAACGCAAAGCTACAGCCACCACCGACCGCAACCCTAGATCAGAAATGGACTCGACCCCAGAGAACTGACTCTCTGCGGCAGCGTCTTCTACTATCACCGGCACTGCAGAATCAACCGCGCGCTCGATTAATGTTTGCGAAAACTTTTCTTCGGGTGAAGCAACTATTTCGTGAGCGAAATTACGCGCCATAGAATAGGAAATTTCCCCATCTTCAAGAATAAACATAAAACCACGTTCAGCACGACACATGCTCACTGCAGCGTCAACGACCATCGCTGAAAGTTGGGGGATACGATCTTCGAATTGAAAACTCTTCACTGTCGACATCAGAGTGTTAAGGGCTTGTTGCTCGCGCGTCAAGCGTTGAGTCTGCGTGGACTCGACCGAGTCAAGGCGTTGCTCAATCCCGCCATACAACTGCAAAGTGGTGCTACCGATTCGCAACACATCATTGAACGAAAACAGCTGACGCAAAACACGTTGTCCTCCAATCCAACTGCCGTTTCGCGAATCTAGGTCGACTATAAAAATCTGATCACCAACCACTTCAATACGGCAATGATGACGTGACGCGAGCGGGTCGTCGATACGAATATCGCAATCTTGACCACGCCCCACTACTACAACATTGGTGATTATTTTAATCACCTGTTGCAATTGGTCGCGCTCGAGCATAACCTCCAATGGAACTTGCATACTGTAAGGATACCCTAAATGGATAAATGGTGGAAGAACGGAGTTGCTTTTTCATGCACACAATGCGCGAAGTGTTGCAGTGCGCGTGATGACGTGGCTTATGTATATGTCAACCAGAGCGAACGTCAGCTTATGGCTAAAGAATTGCAGCTGCCACTCGCCACATTCACCAAGCGCTACGCTCGCCGCGCAGCCGATGGGAAGTATTATCTGAACTTTTTTGATGGGCACTGTATTTTCTTAAAAGGTAAAGAGTGCACTATGCATCACATTAAGCCAACGCAATGTCGCACCTGGCCATTTTGGGAGGAAGCAATGGCCTCTAAGGCCGAGTATAAGAAACAGGTCCTAGATTTCTGTCCGGGTAGCAACGTTGATTCACCAGTCGTCAAGGCAGACGACATTGAGAAGCAGATTAATGAAACCGAAGACGCTTTTTTTGAAGTATAGTCCCCTCTGCCGTTTTAGCTTGGTTAGAATATGTGGCAATCATGGCGGAAAACACTAAAGAATTCACCCTACAGGTTATAAATCTGAATAAGTTTTATGACCGGACACAGGTATTGCATGACATTACATTGTCTTTTTATGCTGGTGCTAAAATCGGAATGATTGGTGCTAATGGTTCTGGCAAAACGACTCTTCTGCGCATACTTGCCGGCGCCGATGACGAATTCGACGGCCAGCGCATTCAAATGAATGGGAAGTCGATTGGTTACGTTTCTCAAGAGCCAGTGCTCGAAGCTAAAAAAACTGTTAAAGAGGTCCTCGACGATTCCGTTGCGCATATTCACGCCATCACCGATCGCTATAACGAGATTTGTGTTTTGATGGGCGAAGCCACTGGTGACGCATTAGAGAGATTGTCTAACGAGTTCGATCGACTGCAGATTGAAATCGAAATGCACAACATGTGGGAAGTAGACCGCTTGCTAGAGATATCCGCGACGGCTCTCGATTTGCCTCCAATGGATCGTGAATGCGGTGTTCTATCAGGTGGCGAGGCACGCCGCGTTGCTTTGTGCAAAACGCTGATCGAATCTCCTGACATCTTGTTGCTCGACGAGCCTACTAACCACCTTGATGCGGCGACTACTGCGTGGCTCGAACATCATTTGTCTAACTATGGTGGCCTCGTTATTGTGATTACTCACGACCGTTATTTCCTAGACAATGTGGTCGACTGGATGCTCGAAATTGAACGGGGTCGCGCAACGCCATATAAAGGCAACTATTCGACCTACCTCGAAGCTAAAGAAAAGGAGTTAGCGCTTAGCGACCGTCAGCACGAGAAGCGCCGTAAGCGTTTAAAGTCGGAACTCGAGTGGGTGCGAAGCAATACTAAAGCCAAAGGCACTAAATCTAAATCACGGCTTAAGCGCTACGATCAGCTAGTTGAAGAGCAGCAAAGCCTCAAGCCCGACATGATTGACTTATCGATTCCCTCTGGACCGCGCCTTGGTAATAAGGTTATCGATTTTGTTAATGTCAAGAAAGCTTATGGCGAGCAGACCCTCGTTAAAGATCTAAGTTTTGAAATGCCTCCGGGTGCGCTTATCGGGGTCATTGGTCCCAACGGTGCCGGGAAAACCACTTTAATGAAAATGATTGTTGGACTTGAACAAGCCGACTCTGGTGTAATCACCCAAGGGTCGACTATTGAAGCCTGTTTTGTTGACCAGCGTCGCTCTGAACTGTCGGATGAGAATACTGTCTACGAAGAGATCTCTGGTGGTGTAGAGTTCTTGCCATTCGGTTCAGGAGAAATTCAGTCTCGCGCTTATGTTTCGCGATTTAATTTTAAGGGGTCTGACCAAGAGAAAATTGTCGGCAACCTTTCTGGTGGTCAACGAAACCGCGTGCAATTAGCAAAAATGCTGCGTGTCGGCGGTAACTTAATTATTCTCGACGAACCGACCAACGACCTCGACTTACCAACTACCCGCGTCCTTGAAGAAGCTATCGAGCATTATGCTGGTTGCATGTTGATTGTAAGTCACGACCGTTACTTCTTAGACCGCATTTGTACTCACATCTTGGCATTTGAGGGCGACGGCGAAATCGAATTCTTCTTCGGCAACTACTCTGAGTATGCCGAGTGGCTTGAGCAACGCCGCCTTGACGCTGGCGAGGGCCCAGAGTCCAACTCGGCGAAATACCGTAAGATGAGTCTTTAAACTAAAGTCTTAACTTTAGAGCCCGCCACGATGTTTAAGACCGAATCATCGCTACGCACCCAGCATTTCGTACCCGAATCATAGTCAGCAGCGCGCAATAGCAATGTTGCAGGCTGATTATCAACCAAACAATCTTGCTCGCGAACATGATCCATGCCCCGCCACGCACGCACAAAAGGGTTCTCGGCCCACTCAGTTGCCAAAGTGCTCGCTTGCATATGCCCTGGGTAAATCACAGTTGACATAGGCAGGCTAAACAACACATTCATAATAGAATGATGAATGTCGTCAAAGCTAGTGTGGTCGGGTGCCTGAGTGCCGCCAACCGAACCCGCAAACAAGGTGTCTCCAGTGAATAGTGCTTGCTCGTTTATATAAAAAGCTAATTGCCCACTAGTGTGCCCAGGGATGTGCAGGCAGCTTATCTCGAGATCGCCACACTGAATGATTTGCTTATCCGTAAGTGACGTAATGTCACCATCAATTAGCGACTTCTCATTTTGATGGGCACAAACTGAGCACTGATACGTTTCACGGTAATGTGAATTATTAGCGACGTGGTCATAGTGATGATGGGTGCATAGCACATGCCGCAAATTCAAATTGTTTGCCGCGATGAATGCCTCGATATCGGCCGAGGGCGCCCCACTATCTACCAAAACTGCATCGCCACCCACTTTGTCAGCGACTATCCAAGAATTCGACAGCCAATGCGCGTCACGCGTGCTGTGAATGAGCATTAAATCTTATGAATCTGCAGCTGTGGATATGGCAAATCAATGTTCGCCGCCTCAAGCGCAGCTTTAGCATCGCGCATCAACTGCTGCTTGCAAGAGCCGTTGTCGGAGCGTTGGCACCACACACGAAGTGACCAATTCACGGCTGAATCACCAAGTTCCAACAACACCACATCTCCGTCTTTCTCTGACAGGCGATAAGGGTTCGCGGCCACGACCTTCTCGAAAATGGCACGCGTCACATCGATATCGGCATCGTAACTAGTGCCCACTTCTACCTGTGCGCGTCGCGTATCGTGATAGCTTAGATTCTCTATTGTCTTGCCAAACACATTTGAGTTTGGCACAATTAATCGACGGTTATCGAAAGTATCGATTGCTGTTGAGAATAAATCGATTTCAAAGACTACGCCACTTACTCCGGCGACATTTATAGAGTCACCGACCTTGAACGGTCGGAAGATAAGCAACATTACACCGGACGCGAAATGGCCCAAGGTACCCTGCAATGCCATACCTATAGCCAAGCCCATTGCGCCGAGAACTACTGCAAAGCTGCTAACATCAATGCCGAAGGTCTCAAGAACGAACATCGCTGTGATACCAAGCACTGCCCACCGCGCCAACTTTGAAAAGAAGCGCGTTAAAGTTTGATCTATCTTGGAGCGCTCGCAGACATTACGCACAACACGCGTAGCCCAACTCGAACCCAGCATGCCAAAAACTGCGACTAGTAACGCCAAGATAACCTCGGAGCCATAATCCCAAATGAGCTGCCAATCTATTGAGTCGGGCATGATACTCCGTTTTTGAGATTGTATTGCTGGTGGTATTCTTCAGCACGAATAAACTCAACGGCATCTCCGATTATCGTTGCCACAGGACGTGGCAATTGGTTGCTCTCGTCTAGGGCCTTTTTAGCTGCAACGGCAATCTGCCGTTGCTCGTCGTCATGCACAAAAATAGCAGAGCGGTATTGAGTGCCCCAATCTGGACCCTGACGATTAACTTGAGTAGCATCGTGAGCAGCAAAGAAAATATCAAGTAACTGGGCGTAACTAACCACCTTGGGGTCAAAAGTTATATGTACCGCTTCAGCATGGCCAGTATCGCCAGAGCATACCTCTCTATAAGTCGCGCGCGTATTGTCACCACCGGTATACCCGACCTCAGTCGACAACACGCCTTCAGTCGCCATAAAAACGGACTCTACGCCCCAGAAACATCCGGCGGCAAATGTGGCTTGATTACTCTCAGTCATTGCAATGTATTGTTGATTCGAACACGACGTGATTAAAGTAGCAAAAACTAATGTGCACAATAATTTCATGTGCATAGTATATCTAATCGATGACGCATATGTCTTAAACTACCACCATGGCTTTTAGCTGCACCGCTCTACTCATTTTGTCCCTCTCGCAAACACCGTCTACTCCGGCTTCCGTAATGCCCATTATTCCGCCCGAAAAAGTTGAACAATTTGCCCGCCTCGCTCTTGGAGCAGTGGTGCAGGCCTACCCCAACAAGCCTTCGCACACCATAATCAGCGATGAAGATTTGCTGACGCCAGCGCAACGGCATCCGGTATTTTGGGGATCTTTTGACTGGCACCCTGCCGTCCACAGCCACTGGCTATTAGTGCGGTTGCTTAAACTTTACCCAGGCAATGCGGTTGCCAGCGATATCCGTGGATATCTGAATGACGTTTTTACCAAAGAAAAATTACAGGGTGAGGCCGATTACTTTCATCTCAAAGACACGCAAGGTTTTGAACGCATGTACGGCTGGGCGTGGTTATTGCAACTTGCGCGCGAGCTCGACTCTTTTGCTGACGATGAAGATGCCGTGCGTTGGCGCGAACACATTCGCCCTTTAGAGGATATCATTGTCGAGCTCACTCTTAATTATTTACCGCGCCTAAAGCATCCTATTCGCACGGGCACCCATCCTGACACTAGTTTTGCATTGTCATTCGCTATTGACTACGCACGACAAACGGACCACTCTGAGCTGCTTGGCTTAGCGATAAATCGCGCCCGCAGTTATTACTCAAGCGATAAGAACTACCCTGCTTCTTACGAACCATCTGGCGAAGATTTTTTCTCATCAGCGCTAAATGAAGCGGACCTTATGCGCCGAATAATGCATGCCAGCGATTTTCAAAATTGGCTCAATGAGTTTTTGCCTAACATAAGTACCACGGGTGCCATTAACCTACTTACGCCAGTCGCCGTCACTGATGTTGAAGATGGTCGCTTAGTGCACTTAGCGGGTCTCAACCTGTCTCGTGCATGGACTCTATCGGGTATTGCATCAGCTCTCGACGAACAGCCGCAAGTGCAACGTGTACTACGTGCCGCGAGTGAAAGGCATCTGCAAGCTGGCTTAGATTATGTGTTCAGCGGCCACTTCATGGGTGAACATTGGTTAGCCTCCTTTGCCGTATATCACATGACCGGTGCTGGCCTTAACTAAACTACTCGCCTTTGAATTGCGGTTTGCGCTTTTCGGCGAAAGCAGACAGCGCCTCAAGACGGTCACTAGTTGGAATAATCCGTGAATAACACTCTGCTTCTTGTTCAAGGGCAGCGTCGATCGCTAAGTCAGAGCCCAAGTCAATAGCTGCTTTAGCCGCTTGCAACGCAAGGGGCCCGTTGGCGAGCAACTGCTCAACAAGTGCATCTGCAACCCGCTCCAAACTGCCTGAATCTGCAATCTGATTCACTAGTCCGCATTCTAGAGCCTCACTGGCTGACATTCGTTTTGACAGCAACACCATTTCTTTAGCCTTGGCGACGCCCACTAAACGCGGTAGGCGAACGCATCCTCCTGCGCCTGGAATGATTGCTAAAGAGGTTTCAGTCAATCCTATGAGAGATTGTCCATTCATAACGCGCAAATCACAAGCAAGAGACATTTCGCAGCCACCGCCAAAAGCGTGACCATTAATAATCGCCAAAGTTGGTTGTGGTAAATTAGCTATATCGTCCATCGTGCCGCGAATGTTTCTCAAGAACTTTACAACCTGTTCTTCGCTCATACCCCGTCGCTCTTTCAAATCGGCGCCTGAACAAAAAGCTTTATCGCCTGCACCCGTAAGAGTGACTACCCAGATATCTTTACGAATGGCAATGTCTGACAATATCTCGCGCAACCGCAACAATGTCGGGAGACTAAGCGCATTGCGCGCTTCAGGACGGTTGATGGTAATACATGCGATATTGTTTTCGCATATCACTTCAACTAAGGACGAATCGCTCATGGGCATAGTTTAGCTCCGCGAGCCAAAGGTTTATTCAATACCGAAGACAAGAAGTCGCTAGCTGCATCAATTGCGGCAAGGGAGGTTTGAGTAGGAGCACAATCGTTACGCTGCGCCAAATCGAATAAAGCGCCTGTAGCCAAGTTGCCACTCGCCCCAGGAGCAAAAGGACATCCGCCAGTGCCGCCTACGGACGCATCAAAAAATTCAACGCCGAGCTTCAGTCCCTCGGCGCAATTCTCTAAAGCATTGCTGTAGGTGTCATGCATGTGCAAGCCGATTTTATCTATAGGCAGATAACGCTGGGCACTATCGATGATTTCGCACACTAATTCAGGGCGCCCAACGCCAACCGTATCGGACAGCACGACGCGCTCAACTCCCATTTCAGCACTTGCCGCCACTAATTCGGCAACAAGGTTTTTTTCAACCCCAGACTGCGGAGAGCCGAACGCCATCGACAAGTACATGCGTACTGGCACATCATCGCGCTTAGCCGCAGCAACAATTTCACTGTTAACCTGCACAGCATCATCAACATTCATTCCTGAGTTAGCGCGTGAGAATTCTTGGTTGGCGCCAATCACTGCGGTAATGGCATCAAGACCACTGTCACTAAATGTTTCGTAGCCACGCATATTCATCACCAAACCGACCAAAGGAATGCCCTCACGCCACTCGGCACTCTTCAACCTGTGGCATAACTCGACGGCATCTGCAAACTGTGGTACACGATCAGCCCTCACAAATGAAGTGACCTCTAGCGAATCTGGCTTCGTCTGAACCAATAATTCGAGCAGGCGCATTTTTTGATCCGTCGAAAAAATAGTTTTTTCGTTCTGCAGCCCGTCACGCGCAGCGACCTCATGGATTTTCATTATTTATATTTTGGTGTGTGTCTTGCAATCTTAATCGTTTTAGCAATAATCGCGCGCGCCCACTTTTTTCTGCCAGTCAAGGTATAGCTAGGTAAATAATTTTTCAAGAAGCGCCAGCGGTCAGTCAGGCTAACGGACGACGGAGCAGAGAAATTAAGAGCAGACAAATCTTTAACGAACCAACGGTGATGCGGATTACGTTCACGCACCACTCTTTCAAGATCAATAAAGTGCGGCTGCCCCCAGCGCTTGTCGTACTCGTGCTCGTGGGCGGCCACAATCAGATGACAGCAATATAAATCTTTGTGAAAATACCCAGAAACATGAAAACGTTTTATCATTCCGGCAAGGTCTTCAATGATTTGCAGACGAACCTGCTGCGTAGACAAGCCATTCAATTCGGGGTAGCCGTCGGCAAGGAATGCGTCGAGAGTCGGACCTATGATTTCGCGAGTAATAACAAACGACAACCGGGGGCAACTAAAAAAATTAGGAGACTCGCCGAAGGCAACTGGCTGCGGCACATCAAAACCGTTGCGGCGCATCATGTTTGTCGAGTCCCACTCGCGATGTCCTGGACTTACCACCCATTGCCCAGCTAGTGAAAAACGCGATCTCCAAGGAATTCTTTTATGGACTTTCAGAAACCACACTTCGTTTTCTGTTTCTACTCTGTATGTCATGCGCATACCAGCATCTCGCGCCACATCTTTACCCGCATAAGCCATTACGCCATCGAGCGTATCTAAGCCTAATCTAGCCAATTCACTCACGTCTTTCTCGCATGCCAGAACTCGACCGCTGTCAAGACTGACCGTAGCCAAGAAGTCTTTTTGGTACTTTTTAGGGTCGCGCATTAAACTCATAGTGTAATCTTCGACAATCCCCCTTGTTCAAGCAAGTAGAACTGCTTAATCTTTGTGAAATCCAGGGCTTGCCCCGCCGCCCGTCACCCATCAACTACAGCCAATCATGGCAACCGATAATCACGAGAGCAGCGAGCTTAACCCATTCCTGCAAATGAAGAAACGACTCGAAAAGGCATCCGGCCTGATTGCAGTCGATCCCGGCATTTACAAAATTCTAGCCGAGCCTTGTCAAGAGCTAGCTGTATCCATTCCAGTGCGTATGGACGACGGCTCGCTGCGTGTATTTACCGGCTACCGAGTTCAACACTCACTCGCGCGTGGCCCTGCTAAAGGCGGTATTCGTTATTCACCTGAAGTCAACCTCGATGAAGTGCGTGCGCTATCCGCATGGATGACCTGGAAATGTGCGGTAGTTAACGTTCCCTTTGGCGGTGGTAAAGGCGGCATCATTTGTGATCCGCGTCGCATGTCGCAAGGAGAGCTAGAGCGACTAACACGTCGCTACACTTCGAGCTTGTTAGACATCATTGGCCCTGAGCGTGATGTGCCTGCTCCTGACATGAACACAAACTCGCAAACGATGGCGTGGTTCATGGACACTTACTCGATACACACGCGTGCAACTTGCACCGCTGCTGTTACGGGTAAACCGATTGGCCTCGGCGGCTCATTAGGCCGCAACGAAGCAACTGGTTTGGGTGTGGCAATCATCGCGCGCGAATCTCTCAAGTACAAAAATTTACCTAGCGAAGGCTGCACTGTAGTTATTCAAGGTTCGGGTAATGTTGGTGGCTTAGCTGCTAAGTTCATGCACGGCATGAAACATAAAGTCATTGCGATCTCGGATATGTATGGCGGTATCCACGACCCTAGCGGGCTTGATATGCCAAAGGTACTAGACTGGTTGCGAGAAAACGGCAAGCTACAAGGATTCCCTGGTACGACCGACATCGACAACGATCAGTTGCTATCGCTTGAGTGTGATGTCTTAATCCCGGCGGCTACGGAAAACCAAATCACATCAGAAAACGCGGCTGCCATCCAGGCTAAAGTAATCGTCGAGGGAGCCAATGGCCCGACATCTGACGAAGCCGACATGATTCTTGAAGCCAATGGCGTGTTTGTTGCCCCAGATATATTGGCAAATGCCGGTGGCGTAACGGTATCCTACTTCGAGTGGGTGCAAAACCGCATGGGATACTTCTGGGAAGAAAAAGACGTACTCGACCGCATGGAGCGTATCCTGGTTGATTCTTTCAACGACGTGGTGGCTTCATCTGAACGTAATGAAACGAGCGCGCGAATTGGCGCTTATTGCCTAGCTGTAGAGCGAGTCGCTTACTCGCATGAAATGAGAGGTATGTATGCTTAACGATAATAACCCAATCGAAGAACCACAGGCGCCGTCACCAGCGCTGTCCGACGATAACCCATTCGCCTCAATGATGGAACGTTTCGATGAAGCCGCACAGCTTCTCGGACTCGACCCTGACTTATACATGCTGTTGCGTCGGCCTGACCGTGAATTTAAATTTGCAATTCCTGTGAAACTTGACAACGGCGAGGTTGAAGTCTTCTCTGGCTTCCGCATCCGCCACAACTTGTCTTTAGGTCCGTGCCTTGGTGGCTTGCGCTTTGATAAAAACATGAGCCGTGACGAACTACGTGCCCTAGCCGCATGGACGACCTGGAAATGCTCCGCTTTGAACGTACCATTCGGTGGTTCAATGGGTGGCGTCAACTTCGAACCACGTGAACACAGCGACGCTGTCGTTGAAAAAGTTGTACGACGCTACACCGCTGGTGTTAATGACCTCATTGGCCCTGAGCGCGACATCCTCATTCCTGACTTACATACTAACGAACGCATGATGGCGTGGGCGATGGACACCTATTCAATGCATGCACGACACACGGCAAATGCGGTTGTTGTGGGCAAGCCATTAGGATTAGGTGGAACACAATTACGCAACTCGGCTATTGGTCGCGGAGTACGCGTAGTAATGGAGATGCGGCTTTCGGAAATGAACATCAACGAAAAAGTTGCCGTAGTGATTCAGGGTGCTGGGCAAGTAGCCTCTCAAACTGCTCTCGAGCTAGAGCGTAATGGCCACAAAATCATCGGGATGGGCGATTTACAGGCGTGCTTTCATAATGCTGACGGCATTGATGTTGCAGCTTTGGTTCAGTATCGTGAAAACCACGGCTCATTGGCTGGCTTCAAAGGCGGCGACCTTATTGATAACGCCGAGCTCTTAAGTCTCGCTTGCGACGTGTTAATTCCTGCCGCAGCATCTAATCAGATTACGGGTAAAAATGCTGACACCATTAACGCCAAGCTAGTCGTAGAAGCAGCAAATGGACCCACCACCAAGCGCGCCGACAACATTCTTGAAAAGCGTGGTGTCCCCATTGTGCCAGACTTGCTTGGCAACAGTGGTTCGGTGATTATCGCCTACTTCGAATGGGTGCAAAACCGTGCTGGATACTACTGGCCAATCGAATTAGTCGAAGAGCGTCTCGACCGCATGATTATCGCCGCTTACTACAAAGCACGTGTTGCAGCGAGCAAGCACAATGTTGGGTTACGCCTTGCAACCTGCATGCTCGGAGTTGAGCGTGTAGCCTACTTCGACAAACTACGCGGCGTCTATAGCTAAAGCTTAGTCGTCGCCTGGGCCAGCAGCTTCACCCCAATGAAGTTTTGAGCGCAGGCGCGCATAGAAACGATTTTTTGGGTCAACAACCAATTGTAGGGTACGACTGCTCGGGCCAATTCTGACGCGATCGCCAGGTTGCAAATTGCCTTCTAGGTGGCCGTCGCTATTTAGAGTCCCTGACGAATTAATTCTCAAGCTGAAATGGCGGTCACTACGCAGTATTAGCGGACGCATTGCCAAAGTATGAGGGGCCAAAGGCTGCACCACCAAGGCTTCGAGACTCGGCGCTAAGATCGGGCCGCCTGCCGACAGGTTATAGGCTGTCGAGCCCGTGGCTGTTGATACGATCAGACCGTCACCGAAGTAAGAACAAACGGGACGGCGTTCGTCAACCAGCTCAATACTCATCATCGAGTCTTCTGGGAGTCGCGTAACCACTATTTCATTGAGTACATGTGAATCGAGAACCACCTCTCCCTTGCGTTTCACAGAAAAGGACATCAAAGCGCGACGTTCGATTCGAAACTTGTCATCAAATAAATCGTTAAGCACCGTCTCGAGTCGCGACGGAGAAACAGCAGACAAGAATCCTACGCGCCCTACATTTACGCCCAACACTGGCACACGTCGGCGCTGCAAACGATGGGATGTCGCGAGAATGGCGCCATCGCCGCCAATAACGATAACCAAGTCGGGCTTAGACTCTATCGCTTTGTAAGTTGCCTTTAAATCGACGGTGACTATTACGTTTTTAGCGGCGAGCAAGGTTTTAGCGGCGACAGCAATATCCTCAACTTTACCCTTGGTCTCATCGCCAAGTATCAACACATGCGGACGGCGCGTCGTTGGCAGTAAAGGTGTGGTCGTGGAAGCCATCTAACTTCCTATCTTGGCGCTTGAAGTTTTTAATTGACTATACCATGACTGCATAAGCGATCCGGCATCAAGCCCACAACGCAGTAACTGCTCTTCGCGAGTATTCATATGTGCGATGAAATCATCTGGCACGCCGTGCAAAGAGTGACGGCACTGGCGTTGTCTTGTCAAACAAGAATTCTTAGACAATAGTTCGGCGACCGCAGAACCAAAGCCGCCGAGTACCGAATGCTCTTCTACAGTAGCGAGAAAATCATAATCAGCAGCAGCGCTCAGAATAGCTTGCTCGTCAAGAGGCTTCACGAATCGCGCGTCATAGACCTTGAGCGAAATACCATGTAAGCGCTGCAACTCTTCCGCTGCAGTAACGGCCTGATTAACAACGTCTCCTAAGGCAAATACCACTCCATCGCTTCCTTGGCGCAAACATTCGGCGCGTGCAGTGACTAGCGGTTCTCGTAAATCTTGAGGAATGAAAGACTCGGCTTCGGCATTAGCACGCGGCCAACGAATCGCCCATGGCCCTTTACTATTCACCGCCAAATTCAACATGCGGTCGATATCGGCAGCGTCGCGCGGTGCACACAAGGTAAACCCAGGGAAAGCGCGCAAATAGGCGAGGTCGTACAAACCCATATGTGTTGGACCGTCTTGCCCCACTAAACCAGCGCGGTCGAGCGCGAACACTACGCTCTCTTTTTGCAGAGCGACTTCTTGAAAGACCTGATCGTATCCTCGTTGCAAGAAAGTCGAGTAAATAGCAACCACAGGCCGCTTACCAGTGGTTGCAAGACCACCTGCCAACGCTACCGCGTGTTGCTCGGTTATACCGGTATCGTGAAAGCGCTCCGCAAAGCGCGCTGAGAACTCGCCAAGACCCGTTCCGGATGGCATACCCGCAGTGATGGCATGAACATGTTGATTTTTATCTGCCAACGCGCATAAGCTTTGCGAGAATGCGGCTGTAAAAGATTGTTTCGACTGCCCTGGCCCCGGTGATGCAGCAGCAGGCACTTTAGACGGAGGCTTAACACCATGTGCGCGTTCGGGATCGTCGGATGCCGGGTCAAAGCCTTTGCCTTTTTCTGTCAAGAGATGCACCAACGTAACTCCCTTAAACTTTTTAGCGCGTTCGAGTGCGTCTACCACGACATCTAAATCATGACCATCTAGTGGGCCAATGTAGTTAACACCAAGCTCTTCGAAAATATGCCCGGGAACCATAACATGTCGCAACACCTCGCCGATTTCGTCCATACGGCTGCCTACAATTGGCAACTTATGAGCTAAGGCCGACAAACGCTCATAGGTCTTGTGCAACGTTTGCGACGAACGAATACGCGACAAATAGCGCGCCATCGCACCAACTGATTTAGCGATAGACCATTCGTTGTCGTTAAGCACGACAACCATTCGCGCATCGTTATCAGAGGCTTGGTTGATGCCTTCGAAAGCCACTCCTGAACCAAAAGCTGCGTCACCAATTAATGCTACCGACCATGGGTCATCGCCGTCATCGGAGCTACCCTTCATGCCTGCGGCAAGTCCAGATGCGAAAGAGATGGATGTACCAGCGTGACCAGCTGTCAGCATATCGTATGGCGATTCTTCACGGTTGATAAAACCCGACATGCCATTCGTTTGGCGCAAGCTATCAAAACCGGTAGCGCGGCCCGTAAGTATTTTGTGCGGGTAGCATTGATGACTCACATCAAACACCAGCTTGTCTTTAGAAAAATCAAAGACCTTATGCAGAGCCACAGTGATTTCGACAACTCCTAGATTGGAACCAAGATGCCCACCACTCGCACTAACCTTTTGGATTAAGAAACTACGCATTTCCGCGCACAAAGCTTCAAGCTCAGTAAGGGAGCGCCCACCTAAATCTTTAGGCGAAGTAATATTGCACGAGTGCAGTGGTTTCATGGTTCGCTATATTCTATCCTAAAAGCTACGGTCTAGCAAAAAGCTAGGCAACTGATTTAAAGGGTTTGACGATTCTAAGTCAAGTTGCTGCAAGCCCTTTTCAGCTGCAGCACACAGCTGAGCAGCAAATTCACGCGCCTTGCCGAGGCCGAGCACGCTAACCGCTGTTGGTTTTTGCGCAGCATCGTCTTTGCCCGCAGTTTTGCCAAGCTGCTCACTATCTGCAGTAGCGTCTAAAATGTCATCGACCACTTGGAATAACATGCCTATATGTCCTCCAAATTCGCGCCATTTGTCGGTGTTTTGGCCTGTCAACACCGCGCCCATTTCAATCGCAGACGCAATCAATGCTGTGGTCTTCAAAAGATGAATGTTCTGCAACGCCTCAAAGGATAGCGACTGCGAAGTAGCGTCGACATCGAGATGCTGCCCCATCACCATTCCGTTGTGCCCCACCGCCTGTGACAGAACGCGGACCAGCTCGATACGCTGCTCCGCGGCAACATCAGCAGTGGCAAGTAATTCAAAAGCATAAGTTAATAACGCATCACCACAAAGGATAGCCGTTGCTTCACCGAACTCGACATGAACCGTTGCACGTCCGCGGCGCAAGCAGTCGTCGTCCATGGCTGGCAAATCGTCGTGCACCAGCGAGTAGGTGTGCACAGCTTCTATGGCCATGGCTGTGCGCATCACCGCTTCATTCTGCCCGCCAGTATCTGCGACCAAACAACACAGCGCGGGTCGAATCCTTTTACCTTTTCCCAGTAACGCGTATTTCACGGATTGATGCAGACGAGAATCATCCGATAAGGCGTCGTCCAAAACGACACTCAGCTGCTTGTCAAAGTCGACAGCAAACTTTGCCAACCAAGCACTAAAATCAGTCGTCCTCGCCATCTTCTAGTTCGTCAATTTCACCACGCAAGTCGGCACTTAATTCAGTAACCTTTTGTTCAGAAGCGGACATCGCTTGGTGCAATGACTTCAATGACTTAACCCCATCTTGATATTTATCGATGGACTGCTCTAGAGTCAACTCGCCACTTTCTAGCTGATCAACGATAGACTCTAGATTGTCGAGCTGCTGCTCAAAATCTAATTTGGGAGTTTTCTTCTTTGCCACTCGGTTATTCTACTGTTGCCCGCAACGATCCGTCGGCTAGTTGCACCAACAGCTTATTTTTACTCTTCGCCTCACTGGCGCTACGCAGGTACCCGTCTTGCCCTTCCACTTGCACTAAGGCGTAACCTCGGCCAAGAAGCTGCTGCGGGTTAGCAACGGCAAGGCGTGCCTCGAGAGTGCGACAGCGAGCTTGATGCTGAGCGAGGACCACCGCCGGCCCAGAATGCAACAAGCCATTTGCATAGCGCAGCAATTTAGCTTTGGTTTGGGCCAACAAGTCAAGTGGTGCCTGCGCCAATCTAGATTCAGCCTGATGAAATCTATTGCGCAAACGTTGTATTGCAAATTGCGGTGATTGCGCCAACAACCGGTGGTGCAAGTTTTTCAACTCTTGCAAGGATGCCAACCAGCCACTGGAAATAAATTGCGCGCCGGCTGTCGGAGTCATAGCAGAATAATCGGCAACTAAATCACACAGTGTAGTATCTACTTCGTGCCCAACTGCTGAGACTATCGGTATGCGACAAGCCGCAATGGCTCGCACTAATTTTTCTTCGTTAAAGGACCACAAGTCTTCAAGAGAACCGCCGCCTCGCGAAAGCAGAATGACATCTGGCCTTAATTTAGTAGCTGCCTCGAGGGCGCCTACTAAATCATCGACAGCCTGCGCTCCCTGAACAAGCGAGTAGCAAAGGTAAATATCAAGCGGCGCCCGCAATTCTTCTAAGGAACTCAAAATATCAGCGCAAGCTGCAGAGCCTTGCCCCGTAATGACTACCACCTTGTGCGGACGCACCGGTATTGCCAATTTTTTTTCACTCTCGAATAGGCCCTCGACAAGTAACTTTTGCTTCAGCAATTCGAATTGCTGAGCGAGTCCGCCAGCGCCTAGAGGACGCATCGCCTCTACCTGAAAACTCAAACTGCCGCGCGCAGCATAAATATCGAACCGCCCCTGAACCAGGACCTGCATACCGTCTTGTGCGTCAAAGTTTAAAATACGCGCCGCTTTGCCGCGCCACATAATGGCATCGACGATTGCCTCCTCGTCGCGCAATTTAAAGTAATAGTGACCACTAGCGTGTGGTCCACGGTATTGAAAGAGTTCTGCTTCGAGCCAAACCGAGCCCACTTCGCAGTCTAATGCATTACGCGCCATTTCAAGCGCGCTGGCGACGCTAAAAACTTCGTCGGGGGCAGACAACACCATTCTAAAAGCCAGCTTCGCGAGTAGGCACGATAGAATCACGCCATAGTTGCATGTCTTGACGTGGTAGATGCAAGCTAAATCGATCCGAAGAGAATGGGCTACGCTGGTTACCTGACAAAAAGGCACCGTTACGCATTTGCAACTCTACGGAGCCCGATTTGTGCAATATCACTAACAAGCTATCCGCTTCAATGGTCTTCACAAGGCGTCCGGAATTATCGTGCCAATTAATTTGCACATAACGCAACTCGTCACCGTTTATTTCGCCAAGAGCAGAAAGCTTATAGTAACTAAATGAACCACGCTTAGATATTAAAGAGTCTAATGCTACTCTCACCTGGCCGCTGTTATCCAAAGATTGTGGCACGTTCGCTGCGGGACCCGCAATAATGAGTTCTGGGAATTGCTCAACCCAAACATCGACATTTACTTCGCTAAACTCAAGACGCACTCCTTCTTCCGGCAATGCAACTTTAGCCGCCCCACCTACGGTGCGACTACCATCGCTAAATGTCATCACTACGGTGTGACTCATTTTATGCAGTTCAAGCTTCACACTAGTGGCATCAATCATTGATTCAAGTTTCCCTGACGAATCCCAGCTGAGCATAATCACATTATTCAACTCGGCAACACCATCAACTTTTGTCGCCGCTTGAAATTGATTTTTCGAATAACCGTCGGCAGCCAACAAAGCATTTAATTTGATAACCAACTCACTTGCTGGCACTGTGGGGGCAAGTACTGGAGCGGCGATTGGCGGCACCTGCAAAGCTGGCATAGCTATCGCTGTCGGCTGCCGCTTCTTGAGCTCTTCAAGCTCTCGTTGATGCTTCTCTTGGATGTCAGCTATCGCTTGACGCAAAGCACTATTTTGATTTTCGCTTGAGAGTATTTGCGTAGTCAAATCTGACATTTGCTCACGGTCGGAGTTTTGCGCGCTAATGACTGCACTAAGACTCTCACTAAACTTGGCGAAATTGTCATTAAGCTCGGTATTGTCAGGAGCCTGAATAACTATTTCGGGCTGTGTAATAGTTATAGGAGCTGGCTCTTGCTGCACCAATATTTCGCTTACGGGCTGCATGTACACAAATGCAACAGCTGTCAGTCCCACACCCAAAACCATGCTCGAAATCGCCAACAACGGTGAGTTGAACTTGGACTGTTTGATTTTTTCTTCTTCGAGCTCTTCTAGACGATCTAGCAAAACCTCTTGCACCTCTGCAAGGCGACGAAAAGAGCGATTAAGCGCTTGGACGTCACGTAGGCGCAGCAAGGAGCCGGGTTGTTGTTGAGTAGGAGCTAAGTCAATCTCGCCGGAGTCTATGGGCTCTATTGGATCACTCATCTTTGTCTTGCCATAGCTCTGACTTGTTCTTATTGTCATTCCACCAAGCAGTCCATTCAAGAGGACGCACAATTTTCTGGCCGGTCAACGCAGTCAATGCCTTGATCATCGGTTGCGAACAAATGCGATATTTCCGTTGCGACTCTTCGTCGCTAGGCGCAGACTGGATATTCTCATAGTACTGCGAAACTAACTTGCTTAGCGCTTCTACAGCAGTGCGGCGTTGCTTACCCGGCGCATCGCCAAATTGGGCAAGAGCCTCGGCAGCGCCAGCGATATACAAAAACTCTGAGCTGTCCAACAAATCGATTAAGACCGCTGTCTTTGTGTAATCTTTAGTGGTGCCAATTTCTACCAAACACAGCTTGAGAAAATCAGCCTCATCACGAAACTTCTTGGTCTTAGAGAAAATCTGCCACAGGTCGTGAGCGCCAGGGGCACCTAATTGGCCTAGGGATCTAGCAGCAGACTCCCATATTTTCATGTTCTCCGC
>CAXGOF010000003.1:0-32949 GCA_964011335.1 uncultured bacterium | reverse complement strand
GTGCCAGGTCGAGAGTCATCATTGAGTGCTTAAAGCCCAAGCCAGGCTTGCCACCAAGTAGGCGGTCGTCTGAGAGCTGGGTGTTATCGAAAACAGTTTCGGCAACAGGCACTGAGCGAATGCCCATCTTGTTTTCTAACTTCTTGATTGAGAAACCCGGGTCGGTGTCTTCAACGATAAAGGCAGAGATGCGGCGTGAGCGTGATTCAGGGTCGGTCACCGCGAAGCAGGTAATAATGTTTGCGCGTGAACCGTTAGTCGTCCATTTCTTCTCTCCTTGTAGTAGCCACCCATCGTCGTTTTTGGTGGCCATTACGGAAAGGCCACCAGCGTCCGAGCCGGCGAACTTTTCTGAGAGCGCAAAGGCACATGAAGATTCGCCTTTGGCGACGCTTGGCAGGTACTTCCTTTTTTGATCTTCGGTTCCACCAACGATGATAGGAATGGAGCCGAGCGCGTTAACAGCAAAGGCTACGCCAAACGACGGGTCTGCCTTTGAGAATTCTTCGACCATCAATGCCAGGGCAAGAATGCCGTCTTCGGTCCCGCCGTATTCTTTTGGAATCCAGACGCCAAGCATGCCAGCCTCACAGGCTGCGGTGAAGGCAGCTTCGTTGAAGCTCTCTTCCCTGTCGTGCTTAAGCGCGTTTGGAAGTAGGTGCTCGATGGCAATTTCTTTAGCCTTGGCTTTCCAGGCTAGCTGCGCATCTGTGAATATAATGTCGTGTAAGTCACTCATGGTCGCAGATTCTACCCTCGCGGGAGGGATTAGGGTATCCTAATAAGAGTGACTAGCTCAACATCCCCCGAGAGTAGCGTGAAAGAGACGCCCATGATGCGCCAATTTCACGCGGCCAAAGAAAAGCACCCCAATGCGCTGCTGTTTTTTCGGATGGGTGACTTTTATGAGATGTTTTTTGAAGATGCCAAAATTGCATCTAAAGAACTTGGGCTGTCGCTAGTCGCGCGCGATAAAGCGAAAAAAGTACCGATGGCAGGCGTTCCAGTCAAATCGATGGAAGGTTATTTAACTCGTTTAGTGCGAGCAGGGCACTCGGTAGCGATATGCGAGCAGCTGCAAGATCCGCGTGACGCCAAAGGAATTGTTGAGCGCGGTGTGGTGCGCGTTGTTTCGCCAGGCACCTTAGTTGATGAGGGTAGTTTAATTGGCAGCGAACCGTTGTTCGTGCTAGCAGTCGATATCGACCATGGCGATGGCCTTGGTTTGGCGTGGGCTGACCTGTCAACTGGTGCTTTCCGATGCTCACAATGTAGCGTCGACGAATTCATTGAAGAGGTCTCGCGTATTCAGCCAGCTGAGGTGTTGTTGCCAGAATTTAACAGCACTGAAGAAGGCGCATCATTTGAGTTGGCTGAGCGTCTGCAATCGCTGTTGGAGGAATCTGATATCCCGGTTTCATGGCGCATGCCATGGAATTTCGATGCCAAGAATGGACATCGCGATTTATGCAAACAGCTTAAAGTTTCTACGCTCGAGGCTTATGGCATTGAAGATTCGCCGCAGATTATTTCAGCGTGTGGCGGGCTACTAGATTTCTTATATGACACGCAGAAATCAGCGGTCGATCAGTTGAGTGAGTTGTCACTGCATCAGGCCCACCAACATTTATTACTTGACCAGGCTACGCGACGCACTTTAGAGATTGTAACGAATCAGCGCGATGGTTCGCGTCAAGGAACTTTATTAGCGACGATTGATCGCAGCGGCACTGCAATGGGCGCGCGCTTGTTACGCGAGTGGCTGCTTGAACCACTGATAGATGCCAATGCGATTAACTCGCGTCACGATGCCGTTGACGAATTAGTTGTAAATGCCAATGCGCGTAAATCATTAGCATCGACTTTGTCAGGCATGTCCGACCTCGAGCGCTTAGCGGCAAAGTTGGCGAGTGGCCGCTCGGGTCCGCGCGATATTAATACGCTGGCATCGGCGCTCGAGCGCGTGCCGGATTTGCTTGAACAGTTGGCTGGACTAAGCGCTGCTCAGTTATGCACGTTACGCGATGATTTAGACCCGCATGCGGAATTGGTCCGCGAAATCCGCACAGCGTTGAGCGAAACCCCACCACTACTGATTAAAGAGGGCGGGTTGATTCGCGATGGTTTTAACTCTGAAGTAGATGAGTTGCGCGGGCTTGCTCAAGGCGGTAAAGATTATTTAGCGGCGATGCAGCAGCGCGAAAGTGAACGCTTGGGTGTCGCGGTAAAGATCGGTTTCAACCGTGTGTTCGGATACTATATTGAATTAACGAGCTCGGCCGTCGGCAAAGCCCCAGAGGATTACATTCGTAAGCAAACTTTAAAGAATGCCGAGCGTTACATTACTCCTGAATTAAAAGAGTATGAGCATAAAGTCTTGGGCGCCGAAGAAAAACTTAAAGATATCGAGTATGAGTTGTTCGAGAGCCTACGCTCGGAAGGATTGGGCCATGCTCAGTCCGTCGCGAAATGTGCTCAAGCAATAGCATCTTTAGATGTTTTGCAATCACTCTCAAGCATCGCTGTTGAAAAGAGATTAGTGCGCCCACATTTTGTTGAGGCGAGTGCGGATAGTTGCGGTGTATTAAGTATTAAAGAAGGCCGCCACCCGGTCGTTGAAGACGCTTTATTGGGTCAAGCTTTTGTGCCCAACGATACTACATTAGGCTATGACTGTAATAAACGCCTGGCGATTATCACGGGTCCCAATATGAGTGGTAAATCGACTTACTTGCGCCAAACCGCCTTAGTGGTGTTGCTGGCGCAGATGGGCAGCTTTGTGCCCGCTGAAGGCGTAGAGATGACTTTGGTCGATCGTATTTTTACGCGACTGGGTTCGGGCGACGATATCAGTCGTGGCCAATCTACCTTTATGGTTGAGATGGTCGAGACAGCTAACATTTTGCGCAATGCTTCGAATCGTTCCTTGCTGTTATTGGACGAAGTAGGTCGTGGCACTAGCACCTTTGATGGCTTGGCCATAGCGTGGGCAGTTTGCGAACATACTCACGATAAATTGCAGGCACGCTGCCTGTTCGCCACGCATTATCATCAACTAACCGATTTGGCCGACAAGCTGACCGCCGGCGTCAACTTAAATGTTGCCGTGCGCGAATGGGGCGAAGAAATTGTGTTCTTGCATCGCATCGAAGAGGGCGGTACCGACCGCTCTTACGGTATTCACGTTGCGCAACTCGCGGGCTTGCCGCGTGAAGTTTTACAGCGCTCTCAAGAAATCCTTCAGCGCTTAGAGAATGATGAAGAAGGCCTGTCGCGCAAGATATTACACGGCCAAAGTAAAAATGTTCCGGCAGTTGAACAGGTCGCAGTGGTGCAACCTTCGCTGTTTGATTTTGTGGAAAATAATGACGGCGATAGTGGGTTGATATCGGAACTCGAAAGCTTAAATTTAAATGAACTGCCGCCTATCGAAGCTTGGCAAATCTTAGATAGAGTTTTGCGGGCGATTAAAAAATGATAGTAACCGGGCTGATCTTAAGCTTGCTGGGCTGCCAAGAAAGCGGCGCATCGTTTACCGGGAAAATAGATTTAGACATCCGCGAAGATGATGTCGCGCTCCGGCGCTTGCGCTTAGGTGCCGAAGGCACTTTCGGTGACAGTTATGACTATACGCTTAGCTTCAATAATGATATTGAAGAGTTAGAGACAAAAGTGCATGAAGTGTTAATTGGTTTTGACCATTCTTGGGGAAAAATTGAACTAGGCTATTTTAAAGAGCCCTTTGGCTTAGAGAATAGTCACAGTAGTCACGAAGTAAATTTCCTTGAGCGTTCAGATGCAACCATGCTCACTGGCGATCACAATATCGGGATTGCTAACTACATTGAAATGAATCCATCCACCCATTTGAGTTGGGGAGTATTTCGTAATTCTATTTCAGCGCGTTTTACCGACCTGATTCTGGCTAATGAAGAGGCAGACCATTTCTGGCATATCGGCGCATCAGTTGGTGTTCGCGAGTCGGACAGATTTTTTCAAGGCGACGAAATCATGATGTTCGATGTCGAAACGCTTTACCAGGCCGGAGCTTTTAGCTTCCAGGCCGAAGCGCAGTCTTTAGAAATTGACAACACCGAGTCCACATCCTTTACCTTGCAAGCAGCGTATGTGATTAGCGGGGGCAACAGAATTTACGATATGCCTCGAGCCAAGTTTTTATTCCCAGCAACCGTTGGCGACATTGAAGCTGCCATTCGAGCTACTCGGGTTGACATGAGCGAGTACAACCCCGCGATGAGCGTGATTAATGATTACAACGCGGCGCTGAATTATTGCTTGAGCAATTCGAGCAAACTCCAGCTGGAGGTCGAGCGTGGCAGCGATGGCCTAAGCAATAATCAGACTGCGGTGGCGCTGCGCTATCATTTCCGCTGGTAATGTTACTGCTCATCGATAACTACGATTCGTTTACCTACAACCTTTATCACATGGTTGCAGAGCGTGATCTTGATGTTGAGGTAGTACGCAACGACGTGCACACGGCCGATCAGTTGCTAGCCTTAAATCCGCAAGCGGTCATTTTGAGTCCCGGGCCAGGGCGCCCAAGTGGCGCTGGGGCTTGCCTAGAACTGCTAGAAAAAATAGCGGACCACATCCCGGTGCTTGGCGTGTGCCTTGGCCATCAATCTATAGTCGAGGCTTGTGGCGGCGAGTTGATTATTGATGCCGAGCCGAAGCATGGTAAGTCGTCGGTGGCACAGTTTGACGCGCAGTCTGTATTGTTTGCGGGGGTCTGTAACCCGCTAGTAGTGGGACGCTATCACTCGTTGAAGGCAAGTAATCCAATGCTGCCATCTGCTTTGCGCAAGATAGCGTGGTTGGAGGATGGTATGATAATGGGGGTTGAGCATGTGTCAAAACCGTGGTTTGGTGTGCAATTCCACCCCGAGTCCATACTTAGCCCGCAAGGTCAGATTTTGATGGATAATTTTCTTAATGTCACAAAACAAAACACAAAAAAATAAACTCGGCGCGGATAGCGCAAGCGGATGTTAGTCTTATTATCCCCAGCTAAAAAGCTAGATTTCGCAACCAGTGCTGTCGATGTCGAATCAACACAGCCGCGGTTTTTGAATAAGTCCGCCAAGTTGATTGAAATTCTTAAATCGAAATCGAAAATCGAAGTCGCGGAGCTGATGAAGCTGAGCGATGCTTTGGCTGAGCTTAATGTAGAACGTTACTCTTCCTGGAAGAAGCGCCATTCAGGGACGAATGCTCACCCGAGCTTGCTGTGCTTTAAAGGCGCGGTTTATGCGGCTCTTGACGCCGGCACTCTCAATAAGACTCAGCTTAAATTCGCCAATAAGCAAGTGCGCATTCTGTCAGGTCTTTACGGCGTTTTGCGCCCCTTTGATTTAATACAACCTTATCGACTCGAGATGGGTACAAAGCTAGATAACGCTTGCGGCTCTAACTTGTATAAGTTTTGGGGGTCTGATCTGTCGGATGCGTTAAATGCTGAAGGCGAAGGGGTGATTGTCAATTTGGCGTCGAACGAATACTTCAAAGCAGTCGTTGCCAATAATCTACAGGCACAATTAATTACTCCGCAGTTTAAAGAGAAAAAAAACGGCGATTACAAAATGATTGGCGTGTTCGCCAAGACCGCACGCGGCTTGATGACACGCTACATCATCGAAAATAAAATAACAAACGTCGCTCAGCTGAAAAAATTCAATGACGCTGGCTATAAATTCAATAAGCCGCTATCGACTGCTACTGAATGGGTATTTACTCGTTCTAGTTAAGTTCCGCCATTAGTTCGGCAACTTTTTCTTCGAGTTGCTCACCGCGCAAATCTTTGTAGCGAATGACGCCATTTGCGTCTAGCAAGTATGAAGTAGGGTAGTACTCGACGCCCCAATCGGCAGCAGCGCCTTCGCGCCCACCACCGGTGAAGATGCTCTTCCAGGTAACACCCATCTCTTCGCATTCCTTCAGATATTCTTCTTTGTTGTCGTCTGTGTTGACGCCGAAGATCTCAAAATCTTGACCAGCATAGCGCTCAACTAGCGCTATTTCAGTCGGGATTTCGCCCCGACAAGGGCCTCACCAGAAACCCCAGAAAACAACAAAAGTGACTTTGCCGCGGGTGTCTATAAGGTGGCGCTCTTTGCCATAGACATCGACACCGCTAAGTGCTGGCGCTACCTTGCTTACTTGCAGTTGACGCTTGACCAACAGGGGGCCGGCTGCGGCAGCTGCTTTAGACCCTGGATATTTTTCCATGAGCCCATCGACTGTGATGTCAGCCATCTCCTGATTGTCGCCATCCGCGTAAGCGTAAGCGCAGGCAAGCATGCAGTGCGCCTTGACCGGTTCAGAATGAGTCGCGTTGCTAAGCGCTTCGAGGACTTCAATTTTGAAAGTCACCTCAAGTCGTACTCGGCGCATTGCAGCCGCGAACTCAAGCGCAAAGTCAGAGTCGGCGAACTCGGATGTAAATAATTTTGCTAGGCCGGAAAATACTTTATCAGGGTGCGTCCAGTTCTTTTCACCGAAGTTCTTCACGCACCAAATTTGTGCATAGGCACGTGCGCCGCGAGCGATATTTGCGTTTTTGGCAAAAGTGCGGAACTGGTCAAAGTACGCTTCAATGGGATGCTCGAGATCGGTGAAGTCACCCGATTCATACATAGCATTGAGTTCCTCATAATAGTCGGCCATCGCAGCCTGATATGACGCGTCTAGGCTTTCGACGGTGGTGGGCGCTGAGGCTTCTACGGGCTCTTGCGCGGCAAGCATGAACATGGAGAGGAGTAGTGAACTAAGCATAAATCCACTATACGCGCTATAATCTATTTGTAGTTAATGAAATGACTGAACTTAAAAAACCATCGTGGCTTAAAATGAAGCTGCCAAGCGGTCAAAAGACCGCAGACTTGCGTAAGTCTCTTCGTGAAAAGAGCCTGTTCACAGTGTGCGAAGAGGCGCGTTGCCCCAATCTCGGCGAATGCTGGAATGACGGTACTGCTACCATCATGGTGATGGGCGATGTATGCACACGCGGCTGCCGTTTTTGCGCGGTGAAGACCGGAAACCCCAATGGCTGGCTCGACCATGACGAGCCAGAAAAGGTTGCTGCTAGTACGGACATTGAGCAATTGCGTTACATTGTGATTACCTCGGTTGACCGCGACGACTTGCCTGACTTCGGCGCGGGGCATTACGCGAAAATCATTAAGGCGATTAAGGCGCGCCGTCCAGATATGTTGGTTGAAGCGTTGACGCCAGACTTTCAAGGCGATAACGATTGTATCCATACTATTTGCGATAGCGGTTTAGATGTGTTTGCCCACAATATAGAAACAGTCGAAAGCTTACATCGCCGCGTACGTGATGTGCGCGCTAAGTACGACCAAACATTGCACGTGCTGGCTGAGGCGAAACGCTACCGCCCTGATTTAATTACCAAGTCCTCTATCATGTTAGGACTGGGAGAAACTGACGAAGAAATGCGTGAAACACTGACTGACTTGCGCAAAGTCGATGTAAATATTCTTACGCTAGGCCAATACCTTCAACCCAATAAAAAACTTTTGGACGTCGTCGAATATGTCCACCCCGATAAGTTTGACGAATGGGGGGATATTGCGGTTAGCGAATTTGGTTTTGATTACTGCGCGTCTGGCCCGATGGTGCGTTCGTCTTACAAGGCTGCTGAAAACTATATTTTGGCGCAAAAAAATCGCTTAGAAGTGTAGGTCTTTTCTGGAGTGGTCTTATAATCCGTTATGAGCGAAGTAATCGATTTAAAGTCTAAGCTGGATTCCATCTCTGTTGCATGGCACCCAAAGATAATAAGCGAAGCAAACGGCCAGTACATCAAGCTTGCGAAGTGCGAAGGACTTTTGGAGTGGCATGTGCATGACGGGCAAGACGAGGTTTTTTTATGCTTAGAGGGCCAGCTGACTCTTGAAATGCGCGATTCAAAAGTAGTCTTGGATGCTGGACAAATGTTTACAATGCCGCGCGGCGTTGAGCATCGGCCAAGCGCGTCGACCTTGACATATATTTTGTTATTTGAGCCAGTTGACACTGAACATCTAGGTGGAGTGGAAAGTCCGCGTACCGTGCCCATCACAGACCAGATTGACGAGAGCTAAGCCGTTTCCGGAATGGAGACTTTGAAGCATGAGCCGAGACCTACAGTGCTAGTAACGGAAACTTCACCTCCGAGTTCTCCAATTTTGTCACGGACGATGCTTAGCCCGAATCCGGACCCTTCAGCCATTGACATAGCCTCTTCTGATCTCATGCGTGGCTCAAAGATAGCGCCCAAGTTGCTCTCTTTTATTCCGATTCCTAGGTCCGAAACAGATATTAATATGCGGCGATCTTGCAGCCCCACCTCGATTTTTATTTCGGTGTTAATCGTCGAGTACTTAGCAGCATTTACAAGTAAATTGATGATGATCTGCGTTAGGCTCTCTCTAGAGGAATGCAGCTTCAGCTCTTTTAGCGGAGAAGATATTAAGAGGTCGCCCCCTCTCCCATATGGACGCAGTGCCTCTTTGGCAATCCGATTAATTAGCCTTATAAGGCAAAACTCTTCGATAACTATTTCTCCCTTTACTCCTTCATTTTCGTTCATTAACGAGTCAAATAGATTTGTCAATCTATCAATTGGATGCAGAAGGCTTTCTAGAGTCTCTTTTCTTTCGACTCCGCCCATGGCGCCCCCGTGCCTAGAAAGTAGTTGCACTCCAGAAGAAAGTTGGGCCAGCGGAGTACGGAACTCATGAGAAATTGACCTTAGGTTTTGATTTTTGCTTTTTAACCTTTGTGCCGCCTGAAGTGTTTCTTCTTGTGCGCGCACTTGTCTTTTTTGGCTAATAATCGCTGCCCCAGCTAGCCCTGCAAATATCTCTAGCAAATGGACATCTTCTTCGGAATACCGATTAATCTCCTCTGATTCAGAATCAATCACGGCTATCACCTGGCCATCAATGATTACTGGCACTGATATTTCTGATCCTCCCCGGCTAGCTGTATCCTCAATATAATCATCATTCTTAGAAACATCCATGACCAATTGAGTTTTTTGTTCTGCCACAGCTTTGCCCACAACTCCCACTCCAGTAGGAATGGCAAAACCTAATTCTGATACTTGCGCGGATGTGCGGGAGCTGCCGGCACCAGCAGCTTGGCGGGCCAAAGACGACTCAACTTTGTAAATAATAACGTCATCGGCGTCGAGTGTCCTGGAGATACTTTGCGCAATATTAAGAAATAAATTTTCAAGGGTGTCGCAGGCAAAGATATCAGACAGAAATCTATTAATTTGTATCTCTTCGCTTAATAGCTCATTCTGTTTCTTCAGCTGGATGCTTTTTGTGTCGGCGAATTGAATACCAAGTAAAAGATCGGGCAATGCATCTGAAGGCGCAAAGTCTGATAGAGTGAACCCAGCATCAGATAGCTTGCTTAAGCTCTTTGCGAAAGGTTTGACTAGAAAAATAATCTCTTGCTGGGAGCTTTGATTTCGCACAATCTGCCCGACGAAGTTAACGTCTTGAATATCGTCAAGTTTTACTTCGACGGTCGCTTTTTGGTAATTGAGCAGAGTGTCGAAGCTGTATTGCTTAAGAATCGGCCTCTCGAACTGAAGGCAATCTAGCGCCTTTGAGCCGACTACCATCTTGGGCGACACGGCCGCTAGTTTTGACGACACTTCAAGCAGGGTCATGTCCCTTCCGACCTTAAAGTTAAATGGGAATATGTCGCCTAGAGCTTTTCTGTCAATCCCTTCCATATAAGTATTATTTAAGCAGGTTTACATCGAAGACAGATTCTCCGCTTTCTAAAACGCCGCTAACCTTGACGCTGCAAGAGATTTCAAAGCGTTTACATACACCCTGCAGCAATCCTATTACAAAGCTTTCGAAGCCCTCTCTTTTCGAAGAATAGAAGACCTGTAAGTCACCATCCTCTAGATTGCCCAAAATGCGGAAAGACGGTGGGCTATAACCTGGGAAGAGCGCCGAGGCCCTATCGTGCACGGTATTTAAATTCGACATGAATATATGAATGTCATTGCCCGTTAATGATAGAAATGCCCCAAAGTGCTTTGGCGCAGTCTCAAGCACCCAATATTCTCCAAAATCTATAAGGAAATCATCGGGTTCGAATTGACCGATTTCTATAGCCTTCCCAATCATGCTTAGCAGGCTCGAGTCATCATAGCTTTCGAAAAGCAGAAACCCTCCCTGCGGATAGTCGGCTAACTCTGACATGACATTATCCCATTCATGTGAGGAATGATTGTCTTTTAAGTGGTCAAGCAGGGAGTTGTGAACGATGCCGTACATGGTGTTATTAAGTATAGCTTATGATTACTGCTGTGTGAAGCGTAAGGCTATACTTGTTGAACTAGATAGTGGCTAGGCCTGAGAAATGAAAATTAAAGCGCTGATTGTTGAAGATGACGAGACCCTTCTAAAAAACCTCAAGCGTTTTTTAGAATTGGAGGGTATTGATGCCGACACCGCGACTAATGGGCTTGAGGCGCTTGAGGTTATTCAGCAATGCAAGGTTTTGCATGATGTCGTTATTACAGACCTTAACATGCCTCAAATGGGAGGTATGCAGTTAGTCAATGTGCTGCAGTCGCAGTCTAGGACTAGAGATATGCCTATTATCGTTATCACAGCATTTGGGCAAAAGCAGAACCTACTCACTGCACTTCGTTCCGGAGTAAAGGATCTCCTGGAAAAGCCATGGGATGCCGATGACTTGATGGCTTCCATACACCGCGTAATCCCTGTACCGGGCAGCGAGCCAGCGCTCTCTGATAATTATGCGAATCAGTTGTATGACTATTTGTTTAATGTTGCTTCCGCAGGGCCGCTACCGTCCATCCTGTTCTTGCGGTTCTCGTTTAGCGGCCAAGTGAAGACTCTTGCTGGCAGTATGCGCCCAGCATTGCTGTCCACTATAGAGGCTGTCCTTAAAGAAGTTTTCACAGGCGATCAATGGATTTTTAATAAAGATGATTTCTCTGTGGCGGTCTTCGATTGCGAAGGCGGTTCTGGCGAACTCAATATTGACAGTAAGGCCAAATTAAAATCCCTACAGTCTCGTATAGCTAGACTGTTTCTGAGGAGTGCCCCTGAGCACCAGCTTGCGGTGTTTGCGCCATTAGTGGCTGCTATCTTTGTCGATAAGAGTATCCTTGCTTCGCACCAAGGTTCTGAACGAGCTGCAGTCGTTGAGCGACTCGAGTCCATTGTAGAGGGAGCTAAGTCTGGCAAGGGTAAAGTATTCTTGTACACCGACGACAGTATCAAGTTGCCTTCGCTACGGCTCGATATACCTTCCCTAATCAATCGCGCTGTTCAGGCCAAGAGCTCGGAGCTTTCTATTGCTTGGCAGCCACAAATTAATCTTGCAGATGGCAGCATTCATGGAGCAGAAGCTTTGGCGCGTTGGGATTCCCCAGAGCTTGGGTTCGTAAGCCCAGAAAAGTTTATCTCCGTCGCAGAGGATTGGGGATTAATCGACAAGCTCGGAGCACTCTTGCGAGATATTGCCATGGAAGAGTTCTTGGCCATGCAAGCTTTAGAGGTGGCGCTGCCACGCATGAGCTTTAATGTTAGCCCCTTTGAATTATTAGACCCATCTTTTGCTAAAGAACTTATAGAGCGTGTCCGCTCGTATGAGATACCTTTTGAGATGGTGACTGCAGAGATTACGGAGAGCGCTTCGGTCCTTGAATCCAAAGACGGACTAAATAATTTAAGATTGCTGAAAGATTCCGGAATGGGCTTAGCTGTTGACGATTTCGGATCCGGCTTCACTTCTTTGGGTGCTCTAAGCGAACAACCACTTACAGAGTTGAAGATAGACAGATCGTATTTGAGCGGGATATCCGATAATCCAAAATTATTAGCGGTGGTCTCTAATATGGTTAACTTAGCCGAAGACATTGACGCCATTTCGGTTGTAGAAGGTATCGAGGATAAAGAGCAATTAGATATCTTGCGAGGATTAGGTTGTGACTATGGTCAAGGGTATTATTGGTCGAAGCCCATCCCTATGGCTGACCTGAGAATTTTATTGCAGTCTTCTGACCCTTTCCCAAGATAATCTCAGCCTAATAGAATCATGAATATACCGATGAGAAACTTTTCGCTAAGCGTTATATCCGTAATTGGAGCAGTCGGTTTTGTCGCGGTGTCGTTTGCTGAAGACATTGTGCCTGTTCAAATCCCACTGCGCATTTTGGTTGTCAATGACGATGGCATTGACTCACCGGGGCTGCACGCATTGGCGTTGGCGCTGTCAGAAATAGGCGAGGTCGTGGTTTCTGCTCCAGAAGAAAACTGTTCGGGGGCTAGTCAGTCATCAAATATTTTTAGCGGGACGCACCGTGCTTATTTAGTAGAAGTTAAAGGAGCTGTCAAGGCGTGGGCAATAGAAGGCACTCCGTCCGATGCGGCGACCTGGGGCTTGTTGCACGAAGGTAAAGAAAAGCCCTTCGACTTTGTAGTGAGCGGAATTAATGCTGGCGCGAATGTCGGTGAGATAGCACATTACTCTGGAACGATTGGTGCTGCAATGGAGGGCGCGGCCTGGGGTATCCCGTCGATTGCCGTTTCACAAATGCGTCAAGATAGTTTTAAGGTGTCGTGCGCGATGGCTGTAAAGTTAGTGCAGCGCTTGGTTGAAAACGGAGCTACTCCGCAAACTGTTTGGGCAATCGAAGTGCCCCGGTTGGCTGCTGGCGCTGTCCCCGAAGTGGTCTTCGCTCCTATGGCCGGTCGTTATATGGAGGTCGGCAGCTTCCAAGTTAAAAAAAACGAAGACGGCGGTTTCGTGTTTCGTCCGCAGTTAACTTTTCCACGTGAGCATGTGGTCGGCGGCGCGACGCATGAATTTCAATTGGGCAAAGTGGTCATCACGCCATTGCGTTATAACTGGACTGACGAAGATGAACTGCAGCGCATGCGCGGCTGGGACTGGTAACGTTGTTCCGCTTAGCGCAGGTTATTTACGGCGCCCATTAAGTAGCCAGCCGATAGGCGTATGCCGCACCAGTAGTTGATAGCTTGCCAGCAGTATTATGGCTAAAGCGATGCAAATAACCGCGAGCTTTGTAAAAGCAGGGGCATCCCATTCTGTCACATATTTTTGGGCGAGGAACACTAAGGGTAAGTGAGCGATATACATCCAATACGAAGCATCTGAGATATAGCGCACCCATGCTTTCTCAGCAGAAAAAATCTTGCGGCATAGCCCAATGAGTCCGAAGCTCATGAAGCAAGTGTAGGCTGCTACCCACCAGGCCATTGATGTAGTGTTGTCGGCACCCGGTTCGAGGTGGCCCATTCCGATGAGGAGTGCGCCAAAAGCAGCAGGTAGCGTCAACCAGAAATAACGACCCAGGCGTTCTTCGCGATCATCGCTTAAGAAATAGGCGGCACCAAAGAAAAAGAACACCGCGTAATAACTTAAGATTAACACATTGGGCAAGAGTGCCGTCGAAGTGTCAGGGCCGAAGATTTCCGGGCCCATTTGTAATTGACACAAAGCCACCAGTGGTAGCATCCATAAATATCTAAATGGCTTAACTACTAGTGGAGTAAGCCGATTTAGACCGCTCATATACTTTGCAGCACCAGTCGTGCAGCAAAAGGCAATCACTAATAAAAACAAATACCACAAGAACCACAAGTGATGGAGGAGAGGGATGCGGAGTAGGTCGGTTTGCGCAGAACTAGTTGGCTGCGGTGTGTAGTCAGAGTTGAGTATGAGTTCATGCAGCGCCTTAGAGTCGGCGTAAAAAGCGCTCTCATCAAAAGGTATGCTCAGTAATCCGGCGCATATCGTCCCTAGAGGGGCAACGGATGTGCGAGCCTCCGGGGTGGACATGCTGAATGGTGTCGCGCCATCGCTGTTCGGGCGCGCAAGGTCCGCGCCGCGTTCAATGAGTAGGGCTGCAACTTGTGGACGCCCAAATAGTGCTGCCCAGTGCATAGCTGTGCTGTCCTTTCCGTCACCGGCATTAATATCAGCGCCTTTATCAAGCAGAATCGTGATCATCTCAGTGTGTCCGAGACCGGCGGCCCAATGCAGTGCCGAAATTTTTATTTCAGATTTGTAGTTAACGTCAGCGCCTTGCTCAATAAGGAGCGTTAACGAGTCGCTGTCGTTACGGCGGATTGCGGCCTCGGTGAGCAGGTTTAATTTTTTTGGATCTGTTTCGCCGATAATGTCATCGCGGTTGAGTGGTGTAAGTTCTGAAATCTTTATTGGCGCAGTGCTTGCCCCATGAGTTCGGGATACGTATTCAATAGCCCAGTTGGTCGCAGGAATAATCGTAAAGCAGCCGATGACCAACGGTAACAAGATACGTTTAACCCGGTGCTTTGCTAGAGATAAAACCCCGCGTTTGCGCCACAGCATGGCCGTAAAAAAACCGCTGAGTAGAAAAAACAGTGGCATACGGAAACCATGTATCGCACTAAACACCAAATACAATGAAGTGTTTTGTTCGCTATCTTGCACCGGCCACGGGAAAGGCATAAAGGACAATGACGCGTGCAAAACGATGCCGAGCAACATGGCAAAGCTACGTAGTGCGTCAAGGTGGTGAAGCCGTTTCGGGGAAGTGCTCATCGGGATACTATAACTAGGCGCGGTATTATTCCAAGGAAGCGATAAAGCTAAGCAAGGCCGAGATGTCGTCGGGTGCGCAGTATCCGCTGTGTAGAAGTGTCGGCCGGTCTGATTGAATGATGCCAATGCTGGGGAAACTGTTGGCGCCTAAGCGTTGGCGTAATGCGAAATCTTCCTCGAGTTGCTCCTGCGTTTCTGGCGCGCTGAGTGCTTCTAAAAATTCCGAACGCGGGATATTTAATTGTTGAGCAACATCGGCGAGTACGTTTTCACCAGAAGGATTTCTCGCTTCTAGATAATAGGCGTGTTGAATCGCGTCAAACATTTCGCGCTCGAGCTTAAAGCGGCGGGCGACGATAACCGCACGACAAGCAATCCAAGTGGAGCGCCGCGGTGAACAGCTTGTCCAAAAGTCGAAATTGAATTTGGCGCCAGTAGTTTGCGCGACGGCGCGCCATGCCTGCTGGACATAGTCGCGGGTGGCTTGGTCCATGGGCTCGTCGGAGTCAGGTGCGAGTCCGCCGAGGACTAATTGTATTTTGCGATTGGGGTAAGCCCGTTCGATTGCGGTTAATGTCGGTGCAAAGCCCCAACACCACGAGCACATGGGATCGGCGATGTAGAGGAGTGGGGTGTTGTTCAGCGCTAGATGAGGTTTGCGGGTTTCATTTCTGGCTAGCAGTGTACAGGATTACTGATAATTACAGCGGCCCCATTAAAATCCACGCAATAAGTTAGCCATTATTGCCGAACAAAATACAGCTAGCAACTCACTCCTCCCGCATATAATAACGCCAAGCCCCCACGGCAGACCACCCGCCATGAGTGACCCACTCCAAATAATAGACGTCGAAGGCAACCTCACAGGAACAGCCCCAGAGTTAGATAACTCCACGCTGATCCAGATGTACACTGCCATCGTTCGCACTCGTGCATTTGACTCGCGCTGTATGAACCTCCAGCGCACCGGCAAAATAGGCTTTTCTGTGCCAAACCGTGGTGTAGAAGCGACTTCCGTCGGCGCAGCAGCAGCCATGGACGCTAGTAAAGACTGGTTCGCACCGCATTATCGCGACTTTGGCATGCTGTTTTATAACGATGTACCAGCTGAAGCCATGTTCGACAACATGTTCGGCAATTCCGACGACACTGCCGTCGGCCGCCAGATGCCGGTGCACTTTAGCTTCACCGAACCGCTTAAATGGTTGTCGATATCTTCACCTCTCGGCACGCAAATCCCACAAGCAGTGGGAGTCTCGCTCGCTGCCAGGAAACGCGGTGAAGATGCCATTGCCCTTACCACTTTCGGCGATGGCTCGACGTCCACACTCGGATTTCACTCGGGCATGAACTTCGCTGGAGTTATGAAAGCACCGACGGTCTTCCTCTGTCAAAATAACCAGTGGGCGATTTCATGCCCATCGAGCAGCCAGACCGCATCTGAAAGCTACGCGATTAAGGGCGAAGCTTATGGCGTGCCAAGCTGCATCGTTGACGGTAACGATGTGCTTGCGGTTTACGTCGCCATGAAAGAGGCGGTCAACAGGGCGCGTGCCGGCGATGGGCCGACTCTTATCGAGGCCATTACTTTTAGATTAGGCGGACACTCGACTTCGGATGATCCGACTAAATACGTGCCTGCTGAAGAGCTGGAAAAAGCCGAGTCTGAAGAGCCTCTTAAGCGTTTCCGCGCCTACTTGATTAAAGAAGGCGTACTTACCGACGCGAGTGCCGATAAGATTCGTGAAGAGGCCGATGCTGAAATGCTTGCCGGGGCCCGCGCTGCTGAAGCAAAATCGCGTCCGGTACTAGGCACAATATTTACCGACGTGTGGCAAGAACAGCCCGCGCACCTTAAGCAACAAATGGAATACTGCATTAAGCATTATTCCGAACGCGACGAAGCAGTAGACGAAAACGGAGAATTCCCACTATGAGCGAACTCACAATGGTGCAAGCGGTCAATGACGGCTTGAGGACAATCATGACCGACGACGAAAGCGTCCTCGTTCTTGGCGAAGATGTCGGCCCTAAGGGTGGCGTGTTTTTGGCCACTGAAAATCTGACTGCTGAATTTGGCGAAGAGCGTTGTCTCGACACGCCACTAAGTGAAGATGGCATCATCGGTGTCGGCATTGGCTTGGCAATGAACGGCATGAAGCCAGTTTGCGAAATTCAGTTTCAGGATTTCATTTTCCCGGCCTTCGACCAGATCGTTTCGGAAGCTGCGAAAATGCGTTACCGTTCGGGCGGGCAATACACCGTGCCGATGACTATCCGTACTCCTTATGGCGGCGGTATTCGCGGCGGTCTTTATCACTCGCAATCGGGCGAGGCATACTTCGCGCACACCGCGGGTCTTAAGGTAGTGATTCCATCTACACCTTATGATGCTAAGGGTTTGTTGATTGCATCAATCCAAGATCCCGATCCGGTTTTATTCATGGAGCCTAAAGCTCTATACCGCGCTTTCCGCGAAGAAGTGCCCGAAGGGATGTACACCGTCGATCTTTCGACCGTGCGCGAAGTCACTCAAGGTGGCGACTGCGTGGTGTTCTGTTACGGCGCGATGGTGCCAGTGTGTACCGAAGCGGCCAAGCGCGTTAAAGACTCGCGCAATAAAGACGTGCGCGTGATTGATTTGCGCACATTGATGCCGCTCGATGAAGAATCGATTTTGCAAGCCGTTAAAGATTGCGGACGTGCAGTGGTTGTTCACGAGGCGCCACGCTTCTGTGGTTATGGCGCAGAAATTTCGGCGATGATTGCCGAGAACGTTATCGAATATGTTGAGGCGCCAGTTAAGCGCGTCGCTGGTTTTGATACACCCTTCCCTAACACTTTAGAGAACTACTATATGCCTGACGCGCGTCGCGTGTTAGATGCCATCGAAGAAGTACTCGACTTTTAATAAACAAATCATGAGCTCACTCGAATTTAAACTGCCGGATATCGGCGAAGGCGTGCACGAAGGAGAAATCGTGCGCTGGATTGTGGCGGAAGGTGCTTCGGTAAACGAAGACGACCCGGTTGTGGAGGTCATGACCGATAAGGCGACGGTTGAGATACCTGCGCCTTCTAGCGGAGTCGTAGGCAAGCATCTTTATGCTGAAGGTGATGTCGCTAATGTTGGCGATGTGATTTTCATTATCGAGAGTGGTGCGGCTGCGGTAGCTGAAGTGGCTGCTCCGGTTGTCGAAGCGCCCGTTACTGCACCAGCGGTTGCAGCCCCTGCTCCCGCGGCGAGCGGTGCGACTTTTGAATTTAAGTTACCGGATATCGGCGAAGGAGTTCACGAAGGAGAAATCGTGCGCTGGATTGTTGGCGAAGGTGACACCGTCGCTGAAGATGACCCTGTTGTTGAAGTGATGACGGATAAGGCTACAGTAGAAATTCCTGCACCAGCTTCCGGCGTCGTGCAATCTACTTTGGTTGCTGAAGGCGACGTAGCGAAAGTCGGCGATGTGATTTTCGTGTTGGCGGCATCAGGCGGCGGGGCAGTAGCTCCAGTTGCAGCGCCGGCACCCGCAGCACCAGTGGCTACGGCCGCGGCACCTGCACCTGCTCCAGTAGCTCCGACGGCTCAGGTTCCTGTTGTTCCTGCTGATCCAAACAAGAAAGTTTTAGCTGCACCAGCCACACGTCGTTTATCGCGTGAATTGGGTGTCGACTTATCTACTCTCATCGGCAGTGGCCCGAACGGTCGCGTTAAGCCGGAAGATGTACGCGCTGCATCTGCAGCACCAGTGGAGGCGCCGGTAGCGGCACCAGCTGTTGGAGTAACCGCAGCGCCGACGGCGTCCGCGCCTGTGGCATCTGTTGCGCAATTACCTAACTTCCCTCAGGTGATGGGTGCGCGCGAAGTCGATGAGATTCCGTTCCGTGGCATTCGTCGCAAGATTTCCGAAGCGATGGTGCGTTCGAAATACACCGCCCCTCACTTCTCGCTTATCGAAGAAGTCGATTGCACTGAGATGGTTGCCGCGCGCACTATTGCTAAGCCAGTCGGCGAACGCTTTGGTGTGAAGATTACTTTCATGGGATACATCATGAAGGCAACCGCGATAGCGCTTACCGAATTTCCGATGCTCAATGCCGAGCTTGACGAAGAAGCCGGAATCATTAAGCAAAAGCGTTATGTCAACTTGGGCATCGCCGTTGATACTCCGAACGGCTTGGTTGTGCCCGTCATTAAAGACGCCAACCTTAAATCAATCATGCAGCTAAGCTCTGACTTGATGGATATCGCTAGCCGCGCTCGCGACAGCAAGCTTAAGCCAGATGATTTTTCTGATTCCACTTTCAGTATTTCAAATGCCGGTAACATCGGTGGCACGCTTGCAACGCCAATCATTAACTTCCCAGAAGCAGCAATCATGGGCGTGCATAGCATGCGCAAAATGCCGCGCTGCGTAGGTGACGATATTGTGGCGCGCATGATTATGAACTTGTCGATCAGCATTGACCACCGCATCGTCGATGGCGCAGATGGCGCGCGCTTCATGGTGCGTGTTCGCGAGTTGCTTGAAGAGCCAAGCTTAATGCTACTGTAAAGTAAAATGTCAATTCGTAAACTAGATTCGGACGGCGTGCAGTTGCGCAAAGCACTGACTGCTGACGGTACTAGTTTGTTGAAATCATTTAAGGGCACCATGCCTTCTGATGACGCATTGCTCGCCATTCACCGCGCGATGTTGACCACGCGTTTAATGGATGATCGCATGCTAAAACTTCAGCGGCAAGGGCGCGTGGGGTTTGTCGGTTCATCTACCGGTCAAGAAGCGGCCATTCATGCTTCGGCGGCGGTGTTCGGCGGCGACGACTGGATATTCTCAGCGCTGCGCGAAGGCGGGATCACCATCCAGCGCGGGATGTCGATGCGCGAGTATGTCGCCCACATGTTTGGTAATGCCGAAGATTCTGCGAAGGGGCGGCAAATGCCGAACCATTTTCAGTGTAAAGAGGTGAATTTCCCATCTTGGTCTTCGGTGCTCGGCACTCAGCTACCGCACGCGGTCGGAGCGGCTCTGGCCATGAAGAAGCGCGGTGATAAATCAGTGGTCGCGGCCTACACTGGCGATGGCGCCACCTCTTCCTCCGGATTTCACTCGGCGATGAACTTCGCGGGCGTGATGAAAGCTCCAGTGGTGTTTATCGTCATTGATAATGGCTGGGCTATCTCTGTGCCGAGCTCCAAGCAAACAGCCGCAAAGTCTTATGGGACAAAGGCTAAAGCCTATGGCATGCCAGGATTTGACGTCGATGGCAATGATGCCGTAGCCGTTTTTGCCACTATGAGCGAAGCCGCCGAGCATGCCCGCTCCCAACAAGGCCCTGTTCTTGTAAATTTGCGTTCTTACCGCATGGAAGGTCATTCTTCGTCCGATGACCCGACGCGTTACCGTGATGCTAAAGAGGTTGAATACTGGTCCACTCGCGATCCTCTGCCTCGCCTTGAGCGCTTTTTGTCCGCTCGCGAGCTGTTAAGCGCCGACCAGGTCGAAGCTCTTAGCCAAGAACTGATTCTCGATATTTCTGATGCTGTGACTCATGCCGAGAGCATCGAAGACCCGCCACTCGAATCGTTGGTCGAAGATGTTTTTGCCACTCCGCCACGCCACTTAACGAAGCAAGTCGTCGATGCCTTGCGCATCATTGATGAGCAAGGCGAAGCCGATAATTTGCAAGGCAAGTTCCCGCTGTAACATATAGTGCGCAACATGCAAAACGGGTTGAATATTACTTCACACATCCTTCAAGAATAGTTACTCTATCATGCGAAAACCGTGGCTACTACCGTTGCATTGCATCGGGCCTACGGTTGGAAGATCTCCCGCTTCCATACATGAGTGCATACCAATTCCCAAGGTGGACGAGCTCTCTTCGTCCAGTCATCGGATTCGCCGCAGTAATAGTACCTACTTATTTAGTAGTGCTAATTGCAACGGGTCTGTCTGCAGAAAACCTCAACGTAGGTTACGCGCCTGAGCAACCGATTCCGTTTAGCCACCAACTTCATGCTGGTGAGCTAGGCATGGATTGCCGTTATTGTCACAGCACGGTTGAAGACGGTGCGATGGCCGCACTTCCGCAAACGTCTACTTGCCTGAATTGTCACGACAAGATTCGTACTGATAGCCCGAAGTTAAAGCCATTGCGCGATGCTGCAATATCAGGTGATGCGATAGAGTGGGTCCGCGTTCATGACCTTCCTGAATTCGCGTACTTTAATCACAGCGCTCACTTAAGCGCTGGTGTGAGCTGCGTCGAGTGCCATGGTCGCATAGATCAAATGGAAGTAGTGCGCCAAGAGGAGCCCCTTTCTATGGGGTGGTGTCTTGACTGCCACCGCGACCCTGCACCGCGATTGCGCCCACAAGAACATATCACGGATCTTGGTTGGACAACGACCGAAGATCGTCGACTCATTGGTGAGAAACTAATGAAAGACAACCACATTGACCCACGCACCGACTGCTCAACTTGTCACCGATGAATCCATCCGAATCCACCACCCGTTACTGGCGCAGTCTAAACGATCTCGAGCAAACGGCCGAGTTCAAAGAGATGATGTCCAAAGAGTTTCCTGAGGGCGCCGAAGAGGGTATTACGACAACATCGCGCCGTCGTTTCTTGCAGTTGATGGGCGCATCCGTTGCTCTTGCTTCTGCCACAAGTTGCCGTTTTGAAAAAGAAAACTTGTTGCCACAGGCTAACCGTAAAGCGAGTGACGTGCCAGGCAAGCCAAAGAGTTTTGCTACCATCTATAACGAAGGTGGTTTCGCGACAGGCTTGATGCTAACGTCATTCGATGGCCACCCAACAAAGGTTGAGGGCAATCCTAATCACTCTGCTTCTTTAGGCGCTACAACAGCTATTGCTCAAGCCGCGACACTGGGCCTTTACGATCCGGACCGTTCGCGCGAAGTCGCAAGTTACACAGACGGTAATGAAACGGATTCCTCAATGGAAGAATTTAAGGCTGCGGTTGTCGCCAAGATTATTGCGGCTAAGGCAAGCGGCGGGGCGGGGCTCGGCTTTATCGCCGAGGCAACAGCGTCGCCTTCAGAGTTGCGTATGCGCAAAGCGATGCAAGCGTCTTTCCCTAAGTCGCGTTGGTTGACTTATTCGCCAGTTGCGAATAACAACGAAGTAGCTGGATGTAATCTGGCGTTTGGAGTTTCTGCGCGTCCGTATGTTTCTATGGCAAACGCAAAAGTCATCGTTGCTCTCGACGACGACTTTTTGAGCGAAGGGCCTTCGGCCGTTCGCTTGTCTAAAGAGGTTTCCGCGCACCGTAAGCCAGAGGGCGAATGGATGTCTCGCATCTACTCTGCAGAGTCCAACTTCTCTATCACTGGTGGTTTTGCTGATCACCGTAAGCCCGTGCGTTCGTCTGATATCGCTGGTTTTGTTCATTCTCTTAACGAGGCTTTGGCTGGCGCGCATTCCGATGACAAGTTCATCGCTGCTATCGTCGCAGACGTTAAAGAGTTCTCTGGCTCAGTAGTGTTCACATGTGGCGCTCATCAGCCTGCAGAGGTTCATGCTCACGTTGCGGCCATGAACTCAAAATTCGCTGGCGATCATGTTAAGTACTATCCAGCTGCTGTGGTAGCCGATAGCATGCAGGCGACTAGCGAATTCATCGATGCTATGAATTCCGGCAAGATTTCTAACCTCGTGATGTTCGGTGGTAATCCTGTCTATGACATGCCGGCCAACTTTAAGTTTGCTGACGCGTTGGCTAATGTTGCAACGACAACACACGTTAGCTTGTATCGCGACGAGACATCGAAGAAGTGTAGCTGGCACGTTGCTCAGTCACACAGTTTCGAGCACTGGTGTGATGGTGCATCTCCTGATGGCTTAGTCGCAATCGGCCAACCGCTTATCAACCCTATTTTTAACACCACCTCGCAGATCGAATTGATGTCCGTGATGATTGGAGAAAACGCATCGTCTAGAGAGATTGTTCAAGCTACACAAAGCTTCAGCAACGATGACTTGCACGCTGGTTACATTGAGGGCAGCGCTTCGCGTGCGATGGCAGTGGGTGCTCCAAAGTCTTTGCCGAAGCTGTCTAGCCTTAGCAACGATTTCGAGCTGCGCTTTATGCCTTCCTTCGCACTAGGCGACGGGCGCCACGCCAACATGGGGTGGTTGCAAGAGCTTCCAGACCCGATGACCAAGCTAACGTGGGATAACGCAGCGCTTATCTCCTTTAAAACTGCCGAGGCGAAAGGTATTAAGCATGGCAGTATGCTTAAGTTGACCACTGCGGCTGGCACTCTTGATGTTGCGGCTTACCTAATGCCGGGTCATGCTGACAATGCCATCACGCTTGCTTTGGGTTACGGGCGCACGTCGGCGGGGCACGTTGCTGGGCTTGACGATGACGAAGTTAATTCAGTAGGTTTCGATTCTTATAAGTTGCGTGGCTCTGAAGAGATGAATATCGCAGCAGTTAAAGTCGAAGTCACTTCGGCAATGCATCTTCTTGCGACGACGCAAGACCATTTTGCGATTGACGCGATTGGGCGCAAGGGCATGGAGGACCGTCTGCCATCATTGGTGCGCGAAGGTACTCTTGACCAATATAATGCTAATCGCAATTTCGCAAAGAAAGCGCCAGATTTTTGGGATAAAGATGACTCTCTTTTCCTCGAGCGCGGCGAATCAAAAACACCAGCTCATCGCTGGGGGATGGCCATCGATCTTAGCTCATGCACGGGTTGTGGCACATGTACCATTGCTTGTCAGTCCGAAAACAACATTGCTGTTGTTGGTAAAACCGAAGTGCTGCGCGGTCGCGAAATGGCATGGATTCGCATGGACCGTTACTTCTTGGGTACGGCAGAAAACCCAACTGCGATTAACCAGCCCGTTGGTTGCCAGCACTGTGAATTGGCGCCATGTGAGTCTGTTTGTCCGGTGGCTGCGACAGTGCACAGCAGCGAAGGCCTAAATGATATGGTTTATAACCGTTGCATCGGCACGCGTTACTGTTCAAACAACTGCCCTTATAAAGTGCGCCGTTTCAACTTCTTCAATTACAATGAAGATACTGAGTTGGCTGGCAATGAAGTAATGAAGATGGTGAACAACCCAGACGTTACTGTTCGTTCGCGCGGTGTAATGGAAAAATGTTCCATGTGCGTGCAGCGCATCGAGCGCGTCCGCATTGACTCTCGCAACGAAGATCGCGATTTGCATATCGAAGACGGCAAAATCAAAATGGCGTGCGAGCAGGCTTGCCCTTCTAATGCTATTGTGTTTGGCGACATCGACGATGAAGGTAGCCGAGTATCTAAGGCTCAGGCAAACAACCGCGCTTATAAGTTGCTTGCGGAGCTAAACAATAAGCCACGCGTGTCCTATTTGGCGCGCGTTCGTAACCCAAGCCCACTTTTGGTGGAAGCTCAAAGTGAGGAGGTGGTCTCTCATGGCTAATTCAGCATCAGCTAATAATCTCGATATCTTTCCAGAGGACCTGGTCCAGGGTACCAACGATTTTCATTCTATAACGGAAACCGTGTGTGGGGTCATCGAAGCGCCCAAGCCTCCTAGGGTTTGGTACATTATTTTCGGTACGGCCCTGGCCTTGCTTGGCGTCCTTGGCGCGATGATTGTTTACCTCGTCACCACAGGTACTGGCATTTGGGGTAATAACCAGCCAGTAGCATGGGGGTGGCCGATTGTTAACTTCGTGTTCTGGGTTGGTATTGGCCACGCCGGTACTCTAATCTCAGCGGTGCTGTTCTTATTCCGCCAAGACTGGCGAACGGGCATCAATCGTTTCTCCGAAGCGATGACGATTTTCGCGGTGGTTTGTGCGGGTATGTTTCCGGCGATTCACGTGGGTCGTATTTGGTTTATCTGGTGGGTATTCCCGCTGCCTAACCAAATGGCGATGTGGCCGAATTTTCGCTCACCTTTGTTGTGGGACGTGTTCGCGGTTTCCACATACTTCTCCGTTTCATTGTTGTTCTGGTACATGGGCTTGGTCCCTGACCTCGCTACCGTCCGCGACCGTGCAATCTCTAAAACTAAACGCTTCTGGTATGGTTTGTTCTCCCTAGGGTGGACGGGCTCTAACCGTCAGTGGCACCGCTACGAGCGCGCTTACTTGTTGTTGGCCGCGCTTGCTACGCCGCTTGTACTTTCTGTGCACTCGGTGGTGTCTTTTGACTTCGCGACATCACAGCTCGCTGGTTGGCACACTACTATTTTCCCACCTTACTTCGTTGCGGGTGCGATTTTCTCTGGCTTCGCGATGGTGCTTACTTTGTCTATTCCTGCACGTAAGATTTTCGGCTTAGAAGAGCTTATTACCCTGCGCCATATCGACAACATGACGAAGGTGATCATGGCTACAGGAATGATGGTAGGCTATGCCTACGCAATGGAATTCTTTATGGCTTGGTACTCAGGCAACGAATACGAAGGATTCACTTTTATTAACCGGGCCTTTGGGCCTTATGCTTGGGCTTACTGGATCATGGTTTCGTGTAATGTGTTGTCACCGCAGATTTTCTGGTTTAAGAAGGCTCGCCGCAACTTGGTCGTAGTGTTCATTATGTCGCTGTTTGTAAACGTCGGCATGTGGTTCGAGCGCTTTGTGATTACTGTGACTTCGCTTAACCGTGACTTCTTGCCGTCAAGCTGGCATTACTTCACTCCGACATGGGTTGATGTTCTCACCCTGATCGGTAGCTTTGGCTTGTTCTTTACTTTGTTCATGTTGTTCTGCCGCTTCTTGCCGCAGGTCGCAATTTCAGAGGTTAAGAATGTTTTGCCGCAGGCTCATCCTCATCACGACGCTCATTAAGATGACAGCATAATGACTGAAACTTCAAATGATAATGGCGAACTTTACGGCGTAGTTGCCGAGTTCGACGATGTTACAACTTTGTGCAACGCCGCCGAAAAGGTGCGCGAGGCTGGTTACACAAAATGGGATTGCCATACACCTTTCCCGGTGCACGGCTTAGACGATTCGATGGGAGTCAAATTCACTAAGCTGCCTTGGGTAGTCTTAGCTATGGGCTTAACTGGGTGTACTCTTGCTGTGCTTATGCAATGGTGGATGAACGCGGTTGATTACCCATACGACATCTCTGGCAAGCCACGATGGTCGCTGCCGGCGAACGTTCCCATCATCTTTGAGATGACGGTTTTGTTCTCCGCGTTCACGGCTTTTTTCGGCATGTGGATTGCTAACGGGTTGCCTTTATGGTACCACCCTCTATTCCGTAACAAGCGTTTTGCGCGCGTGACGGATGACAAATTCTTTGTCGCAATAGAAGCTGCTGACGATTTGTTTAATCCTTCGAAAGCTCACGACTTCTTGAAGTCGCTTGGCGCTAGCGACACAGAAGACGTCTACCATTCTTCCGAGTCGGCCGGATTGCCAGGAAACCTAAAGGGTAAGTTGGTGGTTATGGCTTGTTTGGCCACGGTCCCTTTGTCTATGGTGTACAACTCTTACGGCAAAACAACGACTGAGCCGCGAGTTCATCTTGTCCCAGATATGGACAAGCAAGATAAGTTTCGTGCGCAAGGCCAAACGCCCTTGTTCGCTGATGGTCGCATGAGTCGCGCCCAAGTTGAAGGCACGGTTGCTCAGGGTGACCTTGATGATCACTCCAACAATGTCGTAAATGCGGCATTCATCGATCGCGGTGAAGAGCGTTACAACATATACTGCTCTGTTTGCCACGGATTCGACGGCAAAGGTGATGGCACGGTCCATCGTCGCGCTACGGAATTAGCGAACGCGGGGCACGCTTCCTGGGTTCCACCTTCGAACTTGATTCTAGGGCTTTACGCTGATCAAAGTGATGAAGAGATTTACTCAACAATCACAGATGGCATTCGTACCATGCCTGGATACGGCGAGCAAATCCTTAAGAGAGATCGGTGGGCGATTATTGCTTACGTGCGTGCCTTGCAGATGGCGCAAAAAGGCGACTCCGTAGATACCACCGGAATGACGTCGGAGCAACGTGGCGAGTTATTGTTTGATAGTCAAAGTTGCTCTACTTGTCACACGATGAATGGCGCTCGAGTTATTGGGCCGCCACTTAACGGGCTCATCGGTCAAGAGATTACTCTCGACGATGACACTACTTTGGTGATTGATGAAAAGTACATCCTTGATTCGATTGTTAATCCGATGGCCCAGGCGCGCAAGGGGTACCCTAAGGCGATGATCGAGGTTAAACTTACCGACGAAGATTTAACGGATCTTCTGAACTACATTAAGTCGCAGAAATAATAATAACGATGACTTCTAATCTTAGATTAACGGGCGACTATCAGGCTGGCGATTTAGCGCCACGCATGAAACGTATTGGCTTAGTGCTTGCTGTCCTTGGTTTGGGCGCTGGCGCTGCCATGGGTCTTACCGGTGATGCCGATGCCAAGACACACTTTTGGTTTGCCTATTTGGTGGCATTCTGCTTCGCATTGACCATTGGTTTGGGCGCGATGTTCTTCACGATAGTGGGCCACGTTGTGAATACTCACTGGAATATCTCTTTACGCCGTTTGGCTGAATTGACAATGGGCGCGCTTCCTGTGATCTGTTTGTTTGGTCTGGCCATGCTGATGCCATTCTTTGATCACGAGGTGGATATCTGGCAGTGGGACTCCATAAATAGTGGTGGCTCGCACTCAGCAGAGCACGGCAGCGATCATGGTGGTGCCGGCGCGCAGTCTCTTTCAGATACGCTCGATCACGCCGAGCACGTGCACATTGTTGAGAAAAAAGCCGCTTACTTAAACCGTAGCGGATTCATCTTCCGCCTGCTTGCTTACTTCCTGATTTGGGCATGGATGGCGAAGTTTTTCTTGAGTAAATCTGCTGCGCAAGATACTGCGGGAGATTCTATAGATAACGTGCTGCGCATGAAGAAAGTTGCAGCGCCAATGATTTTTGTCTTTGCATTGACGATTTCATTCGCGGCGTTCGACTTAATCATGTCGCTCGACGAAACTTGGTTCTCGACTATTTTCGGAGTTTATATTTTCGCAGCTTCATTCTTGGCAGCTAATTGCTGGCTAGTCATCATGTCGAAATGGTTGCAGGCGCGTGGCAAAATGACCGACGTCATCAACACTGAGCATTATCATGACTTGGGCAAATGGATGTTCGCCTTTACATTTTTCTGGGGCTATATTGCTTTTTCTCAGTTCATGCTGATTTGGTATGCCAACATCCCTGAGGAGACTCACTTCTATATGAACCGTACCATGGGCGTGTGGCAGGGCTACAGCAATCTGCTAATGGTTGGAGCGTTCTTCTTCCCATTCTTGGCCTTGCTATCACGTCACGTTAAGCGCAGCACTAATGTTCTTTGCGGCATGGCTGTTTACATTTTGTTTATGCGTTATCTCGACCTTTACTGGCTGATTATGCCGAACTACCACCGTGGCGAGATCATCGATAATCCGTTCGGGTTGGTGGAGATTTCCTTAGCAATAGGCTTCATCGGACTGCTACTTTTCGGTATAGCTCGCAATGCTGGCAAGCAGTCATTGTTGCCGATTAATGACCCTCTTCTTGCAAAGTGCCTAGGACACAAAAACCTCTAATAGTATGGCTGTACAACACGACGATTTGCCGAACATAAGCTTGATCAACACAACCCTAGCAACAACGTTTATCGTTATTGCTCTGGCTTACCTTTCTTCTGGGCTTTACAAGCGTCGTGCGCTTGACCTTGAGGGGGAACGTAATGTCCAGTCTATTGTTGCCGAACGCATCGAATTGCGTCAGCAGCAAATAGATGGTGTAACCGCTACGGTTGTAACGGATAAGCTTGTTGAATCAAAGCAAGAAGTCATAGACTCTTACAATAAATAAGTTGAATTTAAGTTTATCGCGTGAATGGGTGATGGCATTTTTTGTCACCGCCATGGCGGTGAGCCTAACTCCTGCGCAGGTAGGCTTTGAGACGCGTGATATCAGAGATGTCGGCGTAAGCGAACAACTCGGTGTAACGATCCCTCTCGATCTGCAATTTACGGACACGCTAGGCAGCACTGCGCCGCTTTCGCAATACTTTGATGGCGAGCGCCCTGTGGTGCTTACATTGAACTATGCCAATTGCCCGCAGCTGTGCAATTTACAGTTGGATGGATTCGTGAGAACCTTGAATCAGTTAGAAGATTGGCAGGTCGGTAAGCAGTTCCAGGTTATAACGATCAGTCTTGACCCAAGCGAAACCGAAGAGATGGCGCAGGGCTTTCGCGCCAAGATTTTGTCAAAGTATGACGCCCCAACAGCCTCTGACGGGTGGCATTTTTTGCGCGGCAGCGAAGCAGACATTCGCGCAGTCGCCAAAGCTGTTGGCTTTACCTACAACTTCGTCGAAAATAAAAATGAGTATGCGCACACTGCCGTCCTCACTCTTCTCGACCCTAAAGCTCAGGTAGCACGATACCTTTATGGCATCGAATACCAGCCGAGCACACTGCGCTTGTCGATGGCGGAAACAGCTGACTCGAAATTCGTGTCAACTGTCGATGCTTTGATATTGCGCTGTTTCTCTTACGACGCTGCGTCCGGCACTTTTGTGGCTAACGCTTGGATCATTACAAAGTATGTGATGACATTTGTCGGAGTGCTCCTAATTACTTTCTTGATTTGGATGCATCGCCAAGGGCCGAGTGAATCAAATAAGCCCATGTACACCCAAGGCCCGAGTAAATCAAATAAACCAGTAGCATGAATATGTACACCCTCTTAAGCATGATGCTCCAACACCAGAAGGAAGATTTTTTCTTCCCTTCGCAGGCATCCGCAAATGCTGCAACGGTTGACTTCATCTTCTACTTCATCTTCTACGTGTCGCTTTTTGCTTTCATTACGATTGTTATGGCGACCGCTATTTTCGCCTGGCGCTACCGCCGCTCGAAAGTGGGGATGACTCCAGAGGACTCTCCGAGTCACTCAACCAGTATCGAAATTGTGTGGTCGGTTGTCCCCGCCATTTTTATGGTGGTGATGTTCTGGTACGGCTTCGAAGATTTCACAGAGCGTAGAACTCCTCCGGCTGATTCTTACGAAATTCATGCCAAGGCCTCTCAGTGGCAATGGAAATTCGAGTACTCGAATGGCGCGAGTTCATTCGGCTATATTAACGCCGGAGAATACGAAGGTAAGGGTCTAGTCGTGCCATTAGGTAAGAACGTACGCATTCGTCTTGAGTCTGCTGATGTCTTGCACTCCTTCTCTATCCCAAACTTCCGCGTCAAGATGGATGTTGTCCCTGGGCGTTATACCGATGTGTGGTTTAACGCAATTGAAATGGGTGACTTCCCAATTTTCTGTACCGAATACTGCGGCACCAGGCACTCACGTATGCTTTCTAGGGTTCGCGTTGTGAGCGAAGACGATTTTGCCGTGTGGCTAAAAGAAAATCAAGAAGATCCAAATGCTTCGCCTGCTGATAAAGGTAAGCGCCTTTTTAGCGCTAACTGCACAGCTTGTCACGCGGTAGATGGCTCTAAAAAGATTGGCCCAGCCCTTAACGGTAAGTACGGCACTGTCGAAAACATCGTTGGCGGCACCGTCATTGTTGATGACAATTACATACGTAGGTCGATTCTCGACCCTAGTGCTGATATCGTTATTGGCTACGAAAATGTTCCAATGACTTCGTTCGCCGGTCAACTCAACGATGATGAGATCTCGAATATCACTGCTTATCTGAAATCGCTAACCGAGTAGAAAAGAAATGGCTCCTACTACTAATACATTAGACCGTACTAATTACCTGAATGCTACTAAGGGCTTTATGTCCTGGTTCTGGACTATAGATCACAAGCGACTTGGCTTGATGTATCTTTGGTCGGTAATTGCTTGCTTTATCATGGGTGGCTTCTTCGCTATGAAGATTCGTCTTAACCTCATGCCTGGCGCCGTTGACTATGCGACGCAAACCGCAGAACAAATGAATGCTTACAATAATGCATTTACCGTTCACGGCGCGGTGATGGTTTTCTTGGTAATCATTCCTTCGATACCGGCGGCCTTGGGCAACTTTGTGCTGCCAATGATGCTCGGCGCCAAAGACGTGGCATTCCCGCGCTTGAATCGCTTTAGTTACCACTTATGGATTATCGGCGCATTGTTATTTGTGGCAACGCTATTGATTGGCAACCTCGATACAGGCTGGACTTTCTACCCGCCTTATTCAACGGGGTATACTGATCCATCCGTCATTACTGCGGTACTCGGCGCCTTCATTTTGGGCTTTAGCTCGATATTTACCGGACTGAACTTCATTGTGACTATTCACAAAATGCGTCCACCGCAAATGACATGGTTCAAGATGCCATTATTCGTGTGGGCGATTTATGCGACAGCAGTCATTCAGGTTCTCGCTACACCGGTTATCGGCATCTCGCTGCTTTTGATTCTTGTTGAGAAGACAATGCAGATTGGTATTTTCACGCCTGATCTCGGTGGCGACCCGGTGTTCTTCCAACACCTATTCTGGTTCTACTCCCACCCAGCGGTGTACATCATGGTGCTACCCGGAATGGGAATCATGTCAGAGCTTTTTGCGACTTTCAGCCGCAAGCCAATCTTCGGCTATAAGTCGATTGCGATGTCTTCAATTGCGATTGCCATTTTCTCGTTTATTGTTTGGGGACACCATATGTTTATCTCCGGCCAATCTGATGTGATGTCAGTGATCTTCTCGGCCCTCACCTTCTCGGTGGCGGTGCCATCGGCGATTAAGGTGTTTAACTGGATATCCACCATGTACAAGGGTTCGATATCCTTTTCAGTCCCGATGCTATACAGCATGTCCATTATTTGGCTGTTTGGTATTGGCGGGTTAACGGGGCTGTTCTTGGCCACTCTTGGCACTGACGTGGTTTTCCACGATACGTACTTCGTAGTCGCACACTTCCACTATGTGATGGTTGGCTCTGCACTCTTTGGCTTCATTGGCGGCATCTATTACTGGTGGCCGAAAATGTATGGCAAGGTCGTCGACGGCCCTCTAGCAAAAGTAGGGTGCTTGCTGTCCTTCTTGGGCTTCAACCTGACATTCTTGCCACAATTCGTGGGTGGCTCAAAGGGGATGCCGCGTCGTTATGCAGCATACGGCTCCGAACAAGGCTTCGATGACTGGAATTACTTGTCAACGATGGGGGCAATGGTGCTGCTAGCTGGCTTGAGCCTTGCACTCTTTGCTCTTCTTAGGTCATTCTTTGTTAAGGGTACGCTCTCTCCGGCGAACCCATGGGGCGGGGTCACTCTTGAGTGGCAGTCTCCATCGCCACCACCTGAGCATAACTTCGAAATAGATCCGCCGACGGTAGGCGACCCATACGACATGTCGTTAGTTGAGTATCGTGGTGAAGTCGAAGGCTTCTTGCCAGTCAACCCGCGTGAAGATGACCCATGCGTCGCTTATATTGAGCCGGAGGAAGCATAATGGGCTCTCACGATAATCACCCAGAAGGAGTCGCCCATCACTTCGAAACTGCCGAGCAGCAGTTTGATTCGGGCAAGCTTGGTATCTGGACATTTCTTTTAACAGAAGTGTTGTTTTTCAGTGCGCTGTTTGTCGCTTACACGATGTACCGCGACAACTACCCAGAGGTGTTTCAGTTTGCTTCGCAATACTTAGACACCAATCTTGGTGCACTAAACACTTTGGTGTTGCTGCTTAGTTCCTTCACGATTGCTTGGGGTGTACGCAATGCGATGTTGGGCGAAGTGAAGATGCTGACAATCAACTTGATTATCACTTTGGTTTGCGCGGCAGGATTCATGATTATTAAAGCCGAAGAGTACAGCCATAAATTCCACGAAGGGACTTTGTGGGGCGGACACGAGCATTCTATTTTTCAGCTAGATGCTAGTAAAGTCGATCCGGAAATTGCGGCTCATAGTGCAGCTTGGTCCAATCCAGACGGCGAGTTCTCTGCTGCAGTAAAAGACCTCGATCCGGAGTTTCGCCAAAAACTAGGCATCTTCTTTGGCGTTTACTTTTGTTTAACGGGACTACACGGTATCCACGTTTTGATTGGCATGATTTTGTTGACTTGGCTGTTGATACGAAATTTACGTGGCGAATTCGGCCCTAAAAACTTTGCTGCGGTTGACTTCATCGCCTTGTATTGGCACTTGGTTGACCTCATCTGGATTTTCCTCTTCCCATTACTCTATCTCATTAGTTAATCATGTCAGATTCCTCACACGATTCAGAAGGGCACATCGGCCACGTGCTTCCTCTAAGCCTATTGATTAAGGTTTTTGGCTGCTTAGTTCTGCTAACC
>CAXGOF010000002.1:0-34561 GCA_964011335.1 uncultured bacterium | reverse complement strand
AAGACTCGACTGCCGATGTTGATATGAATGTTATTACGACAGAGAGTGGTAAAATCATTGAAGTACAAGGAGCTGCCGAGGGCGAACCATTTTCTTTAGACGTTCACCACGAGTTACTTTCCCTAGCCATGGAAGGCACCGCCGACATCATCACCCAGATGAAAGAGTTAGCCGCCGAAAAGGTCGAAGCATGAGCCAACGTATCCTACTTGCCTCGAGCAATTCCAAAAAGCTGGCGGAGCTCCAATCACTATGTGAAAATTTAGACGTTGATATCCTCTCACCTATCGATATCGATGCCGAACTGCCCAACGTTATTGAAGACGGCGATGACTTTCTGGCGAACGCCAGCAAGAAGGCCATCGAGTTTAGCGAGTTTACATCTAAGCATTTGGGTGACGATGTCTGGACACTTGCCGACGACTCTGGCTTATGCGTCGATTATTTAGGCGGTGCTCCGGGTATTTACTCCGCGCGTTATGCCGGTGATGATGGTCCGCAACGCGATCAGTCAAACAATGACAAGCTGTTAAGCGAAATGAAAAATGCGACTGGTGACCAGCGTGCGGCCGCCTTTTGGTGCGTGATTGCGGTCGCTCATCAAGGTCAGGTGTTATTTGCCGTCGAAGGCAGTGTTAATGGCAACATTTTACACGAAGCCGATGGAGAAGGCGGATTTGGCTACGACCCGCTGTTTTATCATGTAGAATCTGCATCTAGCTTCTCCAATCTCGCCTCCGAAGAAAAGTCACGAGTTAGCCATCGTGGGCAGGCGATTGCGCGATTGTGTAACGTATTAGAATCGGTAGCTAAATAAGTCATGAGCAAATCATTCTCTCCCGAGCGCATCCGCAACTTTTCGATTATCGCGCATATCGACCATGGTAAATCTACTTTGGCCGACCGCTTTCTAGAAATGACCGGCGCTGTTGACAACCGCAAGAAACAGGCACAGCAACTCGATTCGATGGATATCGAGCGTGAGCGTGGCATTACTATTAAAGCTGCTGCTGTGTCATTAACGACAATGGTTAATGGTGATGAATACCTGCTCAACCTTATCGATACTCCCGGGCACGTTGACTTCGCTTATGAAGTTGAAAAATCTTTGCAAGCATGTGAAGGAGCGGTATTGTTGATAGACGCTGCGCAGGGAATCCAAGCGCAGACTGTGGCGAATGCGATGCTAGCGATGGAGCAAGACATGACCATCATCCCGGTATTTAACAAAGTCGATTTGCCCCACGCACGGCCCGAAGAATTCGCGAGCGAGCTTGAAAATACCTTATTACTTGAGCCCGAGTTGGCGCTGCACTGTTCCGCAAAAACTGGTCAAGGTCTCGATGCCATCATCGAAGCTATTGTGGATCGCGTCGGACATCCGCAAGGCGACCCTGACGCCCCACTGCAGGCTTTGATTTTTGACGCCAAGTACGACGAATACCGCGGCATTGTGGTTTATCTCAGGATTATCAATGGCACTTTACGCAAGGGCGATATCGCGCACACTATTGGTGTTGGCGCCGACTACGAAGCTGTTGATATCGGGAAGTTTATGCCGAAGATGGTGCCGCACGACACTTTATCAGTCGGCGAGGTGGGTTATTTCATCTCGAACATCAAGAAACTAGAAGACGTCCGCGTTGGTGACACCATAACCGTTGCTAAGGGTCAGCGAGCGGAAGCCCTTCAAGGGTACCGCGAGCCGCAGCCAATGGTGTGGTGTGGTGTGTTCCCTGTTAGCTCGGGCGATTTTGAAGACCTGCGTGCAGCCTTGAATCAACTCAAATTGAACGATTCATCAATCGTTTTCGAGCCCGAGTCTTCTGAGGCTTTGGGCTTCGGTTTCCGTTGTGGTTTTCTTGGTTTACTACACATGGAAATCGTGCAAGAGCGCCTCGAGCGCGAATCTGGCTTGAACGTTGTGCAAACTGCGCCCTCGGTGCCATACCAGATCGTACTGAAAGATGGTTCTGTAAAAGACATTCGCTCGCCTGGAGCGCTGCCCGACCCTAATATGTTTGAAGACATTCAAGAGCCGGTTGTATGTACAAACATATTGGTACCTACCGAGTCCATTGGCGCCATTATGTCACTATGCGCCGAACGCCGAGGAACATTCCTCCGCCAAGATCACCTATCGGCAAACCGGGTAATGCTCGCCTGGGATTTGCCTCTGGCTGAAATCATTTACGACTTCTACGACAAACTAAAATCTGGTACTAAGGGTTACGGCACGATGAACTTCGAGTCGCCAAGATTCGAAACTGCCAACCTGGTCAAGATGCGCATTCTTGTTTCCGGCAACGAGGCTGATGCGCTGTCCACTATTTGTCACGCCGACAATGCTCAGCGACGCGGACGTGCTGTACTCAAGGTGTTGCGTAAAGAAATTCCGCGTCATCAGTTTGAGGTTTCGCTACAGGCTGCCGTTGGTGGAAAAATTTTAGCACGCGAGAACATTCGTGCCTTATCGAAGAATGTTACGGCTAAATGCTACGGTGGGGACATCACCCGTAAGCGTAAACTATTGTCCAAACAGAAAGAAGGCAAGAAGCGGATGAAGAGTATTGGAAATGTTGAAGTGCCGCAAAAAGCATTCTTGTCTGTGCTCACTACCGACGAATAACCTGTATGGCTAAGAAGAAAGAAAAATCAAAGCATCCTTTTCGCGAGAACATCGAAGTGGTGTTGTTTGCGATTATTATGGCCATGGGCCTCAAGGTATTTGCGATTGAGGCTTATCAAATACCTACCGGTTCCATGCAACCGACGCTAATGGGCACCGAACTGCTCGACCCTGCGACCAAGCGCCCTGCTGGACGGCTGAATGATCGAGTGTTGGTGGACAAGATTTCATACTTTTTCAGAGATCCGCAGCGCTGGGAAGTAGTCGTTTTCCGTTACCCTCTTCTTACGCACAACAACTACGTCAAGAGGCTCGTTGGCATGCCCAACGAACAACTCTGGATTGATGGCGGCAATTTATACGTCCGCGAACTTGGTAGTGACGACGATTTTGTTGTTTTAACTAAGCCGTGGAAAGTCATGCGAAACATCTGGAAGAAAGTCTTGCCTGGTGTAGGCGACGACCCAACTCAGTGGCATGGTTGGACTACAACTGGCAAGGCTACATCGAACGACATAGGGCATATAGTTTTTAGCGGCAACGGTAAAACGGAATATGCCTCGAGCATTCGTAACGGTTACCTGCACGGTTACCCTGAAGAAATTTATTTTTCGGTGCCGAATACGTCCTCGCGCTCACGCGAAGTTGTCGGCGATTTACGTTTACAATTTCAATTAGACGGCCAGAAGGCAACGGGTAGCATCGACGTTGGATTAGAGCTTGGCAATAATCTTCTCAGTGCAAAGTTTGATGCTTCAGGATCATTAGCCTTATCACTACCTACCGGCGAACAACGCACCATAGATATCCCTGCACACCTTAACAGCGATGTCGATATAGCATTCTGGGATCACCATTTACGTATAGCCTTGGGTGACGATGTTGTGTTTGACGAGACGCTGAATATCCAGCCACACACCACTAAACTTCCCCGCAACCGCATGGCTTTTACGGTTAATGGAAGCCAATGGATATTAAGCCCCGTTAAAGTGTCGCGTGATATCCACTATTTACCACCGCGGCAAAACGCAGCACCTGTCTTCGAAATAACCGAAGGCCACTATTTTATGATGGGCGATAATACCCAGAATTCTTTAGATAGCCGTGATTGGCAACGAGAAACTTTTAGTTACGATAACGGCGATGGCACGGCCTTCAAAGTTGCAGGCGACCACCTGCAACACGGCTCTGATCCAATGTACAATAATCCGCGCTGGAACATGAGCCATGACATCATGACGCTGCGTGACGAATTCGGAAACATCCACACTCTTGATGGAGATATGGTTAAGCAATCTGCCGATGTACTGCAACATGCGCCGTTGGTACCCCACAATTACATGCTAGGCCGCGCACTAGCTGTTTTTATGCCGCTAAAACCACTCTCTCCGATTAACCGTTTTAATTTAGTCCAATAATATGAGCATTATTCTAGAAACGAAAGGTATCAGCAAATCATTCAAAGGGCGCTCGGTTGTTAATGGCGTCGACCTAGTTGTTAACGATGGTGAAATCGTTGGCCTGCTTGGCCCCAACGGTGCTGGCAAGACGACCACTTTTAATATGTGTATGGGAATGGTTGCTCCCGATAGCGGGGAAATTTTATTGCGCGATGAAGACGTTACGGGCATGCCGATATATCAACGTGCACGCCGCGGCTTAGGTTACTTGGCTCAAGAGGCTTCAGTTTTTCGTAAGCTATCGGTTGCCGATAATATTCTTGCCGTACTTGAGACTTTGTCACTAAATAAAATAGAGCGCCAGCAAAAATGCGACGCGCTACTCGAAGAATTTGGCCTGACTCATTTACGTGATAGTATGGGCGAAGTTCTATCTGGCGGCGAGCGTAGACGCGTTGAAATTGCGCGCGCCCTAGCGACTAACCCCAAATTGATTTTACTAGATGAACCCTTCAGTGGTGTAGACCCCATTGCCGTTGAAGATATTCAATCCATTTTGGTGCAGCTGCAAGCAAAAGGTATTGCCATCTTGCTAACCGACCATAATGTACGCGAAACGCTCAGTATTACTAACCGCTCGTACATTTTGTCATCCGGTACAGTTCTCGCAGAAGGAACAGCGGAAAAACTAGTGCACAATAGTGCAGTGCGTAAGGTCTATTTAGGCGAGAATTTCGAGTTAAGCTAAAGCAAGTCATCCGCGAAAATGGCGGCAAGGGTAGAATATCGCGCCCCCTGTCACACGATATACCTTGTCATGGAAATTTTTAGCTTTGTCAAACGCGTCCCTTCCACAACCGCTAATGTGGAAATAAAAGGCCAACAACTCGACATCTCAGGATGCGAGTTCGATATCAATCCTTACGACCGCTTCGCGGTTGAAGAAGGTTTGCGCCAAAAAGAGGCTGCTGGAGACGGGAACGTCACCGCTGTTAGTTTTGGCGATGACACTTCGCAAAAAGAATTGCGCACAACTTTGGCGATGGGCGCCGACGCCGCCTTATTGCTAAAAAATGACGCGGCGGATTCTGCCGACGCCGCCACCACTGCCAAAGTGATTGCTGCTGCAATCGGCGAGCGTAGTTTTGATTTACTGTTGTTTGGCAAGCAATCTGTCGGTCACGATCAACATGGCGTTGGCGCTGGTGTTGCGACTCGCTTAGGTATTCCTTGTATCACCGAAGTTATTTCTTTAAACATCTCCGCGGGACAGGTTACTGCGCAACGCGGTGTCGAAGGTGCCGTTGAAACTATTACTGCAAGCTTACCTTGCGCAATTACTTGTCAAAAAGGTCTTAACGAACCACGCCTCGCTTCATTGAAGGGCATCATGGCTGCTAAGAAAAAGCCGCTCGAGTCTGTCGATGTCCAAATGCCGGCGTTGGCACTCACTGTCGAGTCTACTCAACCACCAGCTGCTCGCCCAGCAGGACGCATCGTTAATAACGCTGCCGAGTTGGTCGACGCTCTGCGCAATGAAGCAAAAGTTCTATAAGAGGTAAATTAAATGTCATCCGTACTAGTTATTCTTGAAACTCGTGAGGGCGAGCTACGCCCTTCGTGCCTTGAAGCTGTTGGTGCAGCTCGCGTCATTGCCGATGCCAAAGGTTGCGCGGTGGTTGCTCTTGCAACCGAGTCTGCCAATCTCGATACTACCGTTGTTGGTGCCGCAGGTGCGGATCAGCTGATGGTCGCTACTGCTGAAGCTCACTCTGCCGATGCCGCTGCTGCAACTGCTGCGCGTGTCGCTAGAGAAATTAGCGCCAACACAGTGTTACTTACCGCGACTGTTCGCGGCCGCGACATCACTCCGCGCATCGCTGCCCTGCTCGATACTGGCTTTGCTCCTGACTGCACAGCGGTCGACGCAAACACCATGGTCTTTACCCGCCCAATTTGTGGTGGCAAAGCTTTCAGCGACGTAAGAATAAACGGAGATGTGGTAGTTGCAAGCTTGCGCCCTAACTTCTTTAATGCTGCTGGGCGTGAACACACTGCCGAAGCAAGCAAAGTCCCAAGCGAGGCTGCCAAAGCGCAGGTGATTGAAGTCGCAGCGCAAAGCGGTCAGCGCCCGGATGTTGCCGAAGCATCTATTGTTATATCCGGCGGCCGCGGAATGGGAAGCCCCGAAAACTGGCATTTGCTTGAAAAGGTTGCCGATGCAATCCCTGGTGCAGGCCTTGGCGCATCCCGTGCAATAGTCGACTCAGGATGGCGTCCACATAGTGAGCAGGTTGGTCAAACAGGTAAAACCGTTTCACCAGAGCTATACATTGCGGTTGGCATCTCAGGTGCAATCCAACACTTAGCCGGCATGAGCTCGTCAAAGGTTATTGTCGCAATCAATAAAGACGCCGACGCCCCTATCTTTAAGCATGCCACTTACGGCATTGTTGGCGATGCTCTCGAAATATTGCCCGAGCTTGCTGCCGAGCTAGAGAAGTAATTTATCGACGTTGGTAATCGGCGAGCAAAGCTTCGACCAAATACTGACGCCGAATTAAATCCTCATCGATTGCCACTGAAGCCCGTGAGTTAGTTATTAAGTTCACGCGCTTTAAAAATTGACGCAGGTTTTGTTCCATCGGGTCGCCTACGCTCACAGCTTTTTGCGGTTCATTAGCGTGGGCAGCAAACTGCATTTGATAATTCTCTCCTATAATGCGATGGCATAGTTTACCGTCGATCGAATACTCTGCTGGCGGAGGGAGTGTACCCATGTCCTCTAAAATAATCTCACATTCTAATGCGCGTGAATGCGTGCAATACTCAAAGCGTAATGCCGAATCTAGGGAGTCACTAGAATGTTCAGCGTATGCGACTTTTTCAACATGTGCGGGGCCAGGAGAAATCTTTTGAATAAGGCTTAGCGGATGAGACAAAATATCTTGCCAGCGATGTTCGCCGCGTAATTTAGGCGACAGCAACATCGAAAACTTACGGGCCGTAGTAATATTTCCTCGTGGATGCAAAGCTTGCCATGCCTCTAAGGTGAAGGGCCATTGACAATTTTCGTTAATTAACAATTCGTTAGCACTAAATGCACGAATCAAATCATCACAATGTTTCGCACCCGATGTGGACAAAGGCTTTTCACAAAAAACATGAGCTTGAGAATCAAGGCATTGTTGAATCCAATCAATGTGGGTGTTGGTAGGCGAAGCAATAATGACCACATCAGGATTCATTTCCGCTAACATGTCCTCTTCTTCGGCATAAACTTCGGGACGCATGCCGTTCGCCAACAAGTCTTCGCTTGCCGCACGTGCGGAATCGTAGCTTGAGCAGACTATCGCAACAATTTCAGCGCCTGCGGCATGCGCTTGACGCGCCAAAAAACCACCGGTGCCCATAACGGTTCGTCGCGCCCCAATAACTGCGACGCGCAAGCCATCACCAACGGCTTGAGACTTATCGGGAGTTGGCTGAGAAGATGGCGACGTCATGCTTAATTGCGGTTATCCTAGCGTAACGAAATGACCGCATCACCTCCATCATCTTTAATGGTGCGTTTGCCGAATCCTCTAGGCGACGCGGTAATGGCATTACCGTTATTGTCCCACCTTAAACGTCAATTCCCTGATTGCTCGCTTACTTTGGCGGGGAATCCTGCTTACCAATCATTATTTAACGGATTAGCTTATGTTGATTATTTTATTGGCATCGACAATGACGCCACTATCTCTCTACAGGCAAAAATATTAAGACGCCAACAGTGTGACACAATTATCTTGTGTCCTAATTCGTGGTCATCGGCAATAGTCGCCTATCGCGCAGGGTTCAAGCAACGCATCGGGCGCCATCGGCATGGGCGATCTTTACTCTTAACCCATGCTTTACCGGTAATTAGCCAACCGCGCTTAATGACGGAATTATATTCTGAGTTAATCGAAGCCTTTAACTGCGACGCTGAAGTCACCCCAGTTAGCCTGCCTTGCCCAAAACTCGATATTGAATGGGCGCCGAAGCAAGCGCATTACTTTATGGTTGCTCCTGGTGCTGCTTTTGGCGAGACCAAACAATATCCACTCACGCTTATGGCTCAAGCTATTGACGGCATTTGTAACAGGCATAATTTGCTACCGATTCTATTTGGTGCACCGAACGAGCAGCAATCACTCACCGAGTTGTCACAATCACTCAACCATTCAAATTTAATAGCGCCGCCCAGTGCAAGCTTAGGCGAAATCAAATACATGCTTAGTAACGCGCAGTTCCTGCTATGCATGGATAGCGGCGCACGCCATATTGCTGCCGCCGTCGACACCCCACAAATAGTTGTCTTCGGCCCAACCAACCCTGCATGGACGGCACATGCAATGGATAAAGCCGCCTTTGTTTCGAACAGCACTCTAGACTGTCTCGGTTGTCATAAGAAAACATGTCCCATTCAAGGACATCCGTGCATGAACAATCTCGACCCGCAGATATTAGTCAATGTGGCTTCAAGATTTATTGCCTAATAGCCAACTGCTAACATTCTTCGCTCAAGTTTATGCTGAGAGCAGCGCACGAATTTGCTGCTCACTCAATACTTCGATACCTAGATCTTGCGCCTTCCTCAACTTGCTGCCAGCCTTATCACCCGCGACTAAGTAATCGGTTTTCTTTGACAAAGTGCCTGTCACTTTGCCGCCGGCTTCTTCGATAAGTGCCTTCATCTCTGGTCGTGAACACGACAGCGCGCCAGTCAACACAAACACTTTAGACGCTACGGCATCTTTATGGTCGTCCGTACTAAGCTCCGCACTTTGCGGGCGTAAGCCGAAGCTAATCATTGCCTTGATGGCATCCCGATTTTTCGCAGAGCCCACGAACTGTAAGAATGAGCCCGCAACCTCTTTGCCTACACCTTCTATTTCACTTAATTGAGCAACAGCGTGTTCGTTCTCCATTGCTGACAGCTCCAGCAAGGAATCAATGCTCTTATATTTTGCGCAAACTACTCGCGAAGTTTCTGGGCCGACATCGGGTATGCCTAGGCTAGACAAAAACTTATCTAGCCTAGGTTCTAAAGATGCAGCTATGCCATCACGCAATGCATCAACGGATTTGTTCCCCCAACCTTCCAATTTGGCAATAGCGCTGTAATCGAGATTGAACAGCTGTTCTGCACTATTCAGCAAGCCCTCGCCATGTAATTGCACAACTGCCTTGTCGCCAATACCGTCTATGTTAAGCGCGGTGCGTGACACCATATATTGCACCCGACGAATTAGCTGCGCTGGGCAATCTATATTTATGCAGAAACGATGCTCGCCATTGTCTTTTGCCTCTCCCCCACATTCTGGGCATTGAGTCGGAAAAGAAAACTCGCGTTCGCTGCCGTCACGAACGCCGACAACAGGTCCAACAATTTGCGGAATGACATCGCCGGCGCGACGTACAATCACCTGGTCTCCCAACTTGATGTCGAGCTCAGAAATATAAGCGGCATGATGTAAAGTAGCATGTCGCACGGTTACTCCGCCAATATTTACGGGTTCAAGAGCTGCACGCGGCGTCAAGCGCCCAGTGCGTCCGACTTGAACAAGTATGTCAAGCAGCTTAGTAGTTTCTTCATGAGGGGCAAACTTATGTGCACAAACCCAACGTGGGGTGCGGGCGCGCGAACCGAGTAAATCACGCAACAGCTGCGAATCTACTTTGTAGACTACACCGTCCATTTCGTACTCGATTGCATTACGCTGGCTTTCGATGTCGTCGTGAAAGTTAATCATTCCTGCCGCGTCGACAACAATCGCCGAATATGGCGAGACCGCAAATCCCCAATCTTTGGCGCCCTGCATCGCCTCACCGTGAGTCGCATACCTTTCGCCACCCACTACGCGCACAACTTCGTAACACATAAACCGCAGCGGACGCGATGCCACCATCGCAGGGTCAAGCCTCTTAAGCGTACCTGCTGTCGCATTACGCGGATTAGCAAAAACGGTATCGCCATTTGCGCGCAGCGCATTATTCATCGCATTGAAGCCAGCAATCGGCATCATTACTTCGCCGCGTACTTCTAGAACTGCAGGAGGCTGTTCACCAAACAAACGCAACGGTACTCCGCCGACAGCGCGAATGTTATTGGTAATATCTTCACCAAACTGACCGTCTCCGCGCGAAATTCCCTGTGTTAGTACGCCATTCTCGTAAATCAAGCTTGCTGAAACGCCATCCCATTTAGGCTCACATATAAAGGTAGGCTGCGTATCCGTTTCAGAAGCCAAGCCTTTACGCACGCGCGCCTCGAAATCAATAATCGAATCGTTACCGAACAGCGACTCGATCGATATCATCGGCACCGTATGCGCAACTTTCTTGAAACCGCTGTCGCTAGTGACCGCTGCGCCCACACGTTGACTTGGGCTTGAGGCATTACACCAGCCAGGAGACAACTTTTCTATTTCGAGCAGGCGCTGAAACTTACGGTCAAATGCACCATCACTAGCCAATGGTTGCGCGTCGACATAATAGGCGTGGTTCAGTTTATGCAACTCTGTGCACAACAAATCGTATTCGCTGCGCAAGTCCGTCATTAAGCAAGTAATTCGCTAAGAGTAATAACTTTGCGTTCGCCGGCACCCGATGACAAAATGAAAGTGACTTCGGTAGTTGCGCACTCGGAGACTTGCGCCAACGCGATTGCCGCGGGCACTGGCCAGCCCCCGACAGGCGAATACATGCCGATTCGCAAGGGACGATATGAGCCATTCACGCGCCCCGCTGCCAATGCATTTGAGACAGCATTTTGATCGAGCGAGGCATCGTCGTATTCAAGACGACAACCCATTGCAACATGCCCGTCGTCGTACAAAATAGTACAACCCTCAATAGAGTTGCGTTTCACTCTAGATGTTGCGGCGGCTTGCTCGGCAACGGCGGTTAAATTACGGTCGTCCATTGCCCTATTCTAACGCACCAGGCGTGAAAGCGAATCGCCTTTAGCTGTCGATAACCAAATCGCCTTTTTGCTTTCTAGCTCGATTACGATACCAGGGCCACTGCCCGTAAAATAAACAGTTACCCCTGGTGACATCTTGTAGCCCCATCCGCCTCTGAAATTCGCCTTTTATCACTTCCCAGCGGATACCCCAGCGTGTGTGATCAGCAGGAGACTCGCTTTCGCGAACTTCAGCCACTTTGCAGCGATAATCACCAGGTGGGACAGAGCGTATGTCTTCGATATTTTTAATTGTAGGGAGATTTATTTTCATGACAATGCGGACGAGCACTACATTGAATCGATACTTCTTTTATACTAGCCTCCCATGACTACGCTCCTACAAGCCCAAGAAGCTGCCGCCCAAACTGGCACCTTTGACTTCATCGACGCTGGCGCAGGCCACATCGTCGAGTTCCTTGCCGGAATATTTTTCGCGCCGGTTCCTTTGCCATACACCGACGGCACCGCGCCACTCGTTGTTCTTTGGCTCGTACTGGGTGCGATCTTCTTCACCTTCCGTATGGGCTTCATTAACCTGCGCGGACTCGGACACTCCATCAAGGTGGTCAGTGGACGATACACCGACCCCAACTCACATGGCGCTGGTGAAGTCACTCACTTCCAGGCACTAGCATCCGCGCTTTCGGCGACTGTCGGCTTAGGCAATATTGCCGGTGTGGCAATCGCGGTCTCAATGGGTGGACCCGGAGCCATTTTCTGGATGGTGACTGCTGGATTCCTAGGCATGTCATCCAAATTTGTTGAGTGTACTTTAGGGCAGAAATATCGCGAAGTACGTCCGGACGGCAAAGTGATGGGCGGAGCAATGTTCTACCTATCTAAAGGGCTCAAAGAAATGAACATGCCTATCTTGGGCAAAGTACTGGCAGTCATGTTCGCGGTGCTATGCATCGGCGGATCATTCGGTGGCGGCAACACCTTTCAGGTAAATCAATCGCTCAACGCGCTGCAAGAAATTATCCCTGGGCTCGAGAACTACCGCTGGGTTTACGGCCTATTCATGACAGCTGCTGTCGGCGTCGTGATTATCGGAGGCATCCAGCGCATCGCCTCAACGGCCGAGAAAATCGTACCAGCAATGTGCGGAATTTACGTTGCCGCCTGTTTGGGCGTACTATTTGTGTCCTATGACCAAATCCTGCCTGCATTCGAAACCATTTGGCGATGCGCAATCAACCCAAGCGCGGCCTACGGCGGGTTCATCGGAGTCCTGGTGATGGGCTTTAAGCGTGCCGCCTTCTCAAATGAGGCTGGTGTTGGCTCGGCAGCGATAGCGCACTCGGCGGCGAAAACGGATTACCCTGTTCGCGAAGGCATTGTTGCCTTGCTCGAACCATTCATCGACACCATTGTCGTCTGCACTATGACTGGTTTGGTGATCGTAATCACTGGGGCTTACGATCCGACAACAACTGTCAACGGAATCGCCGTCTACGAACCGTACTTAACAACCGCAAACGGCGCGGGCTTAACATCCCAAGCTTTTGCCAGCGTATTTAGTTGGTTCCCTGTTGTACTCGGTGCCGCAGTAACATTGTTCGCCTTCTCCACAATGATCTCATGGTCATACTACGGCGAACGCTGCTGGGCTTACCTCTTCGGTGACAATGCTTCAATGTCCTACAAGATTACTTTCTTGACCTTCACCTTCTTAGGTTCAGTAATCACGTCTCAAAACGTTTTAGATTTTGGCGATTTAATGATTCTCGGCATGGCCTTCCCTAACGTATTAGGTGTCGTGCTACTCAGTGGAAAAGTCAAGCGCGATCTAAATACTTATTGGAAGCTCTTGAAATCCGGTGCCTTTAAAGAGTACAAGTAAGGGGAGGGTCACACTGGCCCCCCCTTACCCTTGATTAACCTTTCTCTTAGCGTCTCTGATGAAGTCGCCAGCGAACTTGTCGTGCTCAATTCGCTCGGCATCACAGTAGCCTTACTCTTGTGGATAATGCTACTCGCTGTTAACGGCTACTGCTTTTATCGTATTTGCCGTAAGCCTATTGTGGAAAGAGATTTACAGACTTAAATATTTGCTAAAGGTGGCGCGGGGGTCATCCGCAAATGGTGTAGCTCAATACTACATCATGAATCAGCACCCTGCCTTTGACCACCAGCGCATTAACTCGTTAACCGAGTTGTTTGGCAACTCTGACGCTGTGCGCGACCTATACATTGAATTTCTAGATTCATGCCCCGAACGCCTTGCTGTCATCAAGCAAGGCGTTATTGATCGCCGTGCCGATTTAATAGAATTCGCAGCACATGCGATTCATGGAACTAGCGCCAACATCGGCGTGCTTAACATTGAAGAAACATCTGCTGCGATTCAATCCGTAGCACATCAACACCAATTTGCATTGGTTGGAGCTTATGTGAGCGAACTAGAAGAGCAAATCGATGGCTTACGTGAGCACATAGATTTGCGAGCAGTGATCTAAGCGGTAGCGCCGTTTGGAGAATCTAGAGTCCAACTGCACAGCTTAAAAAATTCTAATAAGCTGAGCAGTTCTTGCGTTATAGTAGCTGCCAAATCTTCGCCAAGAGCAATCGCTTCTGAGGATTGCATGCGGTGCACGATTTCTACAGCGTTCTCGCCGGGGTTAACCACGCCTGCAATATCACGCCAATCACGATGGGTCATTCCCGATAGTGGACGCGCTCCGCCGCCGTTAAGTTCAAAATCGAAGTTTTGCGCGAGCTTGGCGGCTGCGACGATTTCATCGCGTGAAAAATCTTCTTCAGCGCGTTTAATGAGTACGTTTAAGTCATACCAAGCCGACTCATCGATGCGAATGCCCCACCAACACTGCTTATCATCGATGCAGATTTGCATATGCACATTGTTTCGCGCCGAATTTAAGTCTTTGCCAAGATCTTTGCCCAAGAAAGACTGTAGTTTTTTGCGCGATTTCTTATCCCGGAAAATCATAGTCCGCTGACGACGCACACGCTTGCCATTGGTGTGATGCGGATGATGTAGGGACTCGCGGCGGTCTAGCGCTACCCCCAGAGCTGCATACTCGGCGCATACTTCATTGCCCAAAGTCTGCAAGCGACGACGTACAGCGAGACGACTACCATTCCATTCTTCGTCGCCCTGGTAGCGAGAGGTAAATAATTCAAAGTCGGCGGCGAAAAACATGGTCTCTATCATAAAAAATGCGGCCCTAGTTTTCACTAAGACCGCAACTCCATCCCCTCAGATGGCACCTTTCGGTGTTATATAAATCTTAGTCTATATTGCAAGCAAGGCAAATAATATTCTTATAAAAATTATGTATCTGCAAAAGAGTGTCTCAAAAGCTACTTCCTAAGAAAGTCTGCTACTCAGCTTCTTGCTTCTTTTCTACCGCTAATCTGTGATTTCCGTCACCCTGAATACCTGCTCGGCGGCTGTCGAGCATGCGCAATATTGACGACTTTTCGTAAATAACAAGCTCATCCCCCGCGTCTACTTTCATACTACCTTTCGATGCGCCGATGTAAGAGGACCGTTAGGAGTGTGAAAGCGTTGTGGTTTTTAGGTTCTCCAAGAAATTAGCTTAATAGTACCGCGCTAGAAGTTAAACTCCCCGCTCGATGAAAACCCAATCCCAGCTTCTAGAGGGCCTCAACACCGATCAGCACCGTGCTGTGGTGACGACCAAGGGGCCGCTGTTAGTCTTAGCGGGTGCAGGCACGGGCAAGACACGAGTGATCACTATTCGTACGGCTCATTTGATAAACAAAGGCATTGCTCCTGAGAATATTTTGTTGGTGACTTTCACCAATAAAGCCGCCCGCGAAATGCGCGAACGCTTGCGCAAACTCTGTGGCGAAAAAGCTAAAGAAGTGACCTGTGGGACCTTTCACAGTTTTTGCATTCGCCTTATTCGCGAGCACCACGAAAAACTCGGATTGCCTAAATCCTTTGGTATTTGTGATTCCTCGGACCAGCTGAGCGCTATTAAGGCCCAGTTGCGCGAATTACGCATTGCCGAGGCTTCCGTAAATCCGCGTGCGGCTCAATCACGCATTTCGTTGTACAAAAATTCAATGATACTACCGAAAGACGCTTTCAGGGAAGCTGAAGACGATTACGACATTATGATTGCGCGGTGTTACGAGAAGTACCAAGAGTATTTGCGTCGTTCGCGGGTAGTCGACTTCGACGATTTTCTGCTCTATACGCACGCATTATTACGCGACAATGAAGATGTGCGCCTACAGCTTGAGAGGCAGTTCAAGTATGTCATGATTGACGAGTATCAAGATACGAATACTCCGCAATACGAAATCATTCATGCTATCGTAAAAAACCATCGCAATATTTGTGTTGTGGGCGACGACGATCAATCCATTTACGGGTGGCGCGGAGCGAATATCCAAAAGATTCTGGGATTCGAAAAAGATTTCCCGGGAGCTGGCAAGGTTTATCTGGGCACTAACTATCGTTCGACTCAAGAAATTATTGATGCGGCAAATATGGTAATCAAGAACAACAGCGCACGTCATGAGAAAGAATTGCGATCGGCATATGGTTCCGGAGAAAGCGTTTCGATTTTGCGCGTTGAAGATGAGATGCACGAGGCTGGTCACATTTGTGGGGACATCCGTCACCAGGTTGGACTCGAGCAAGCACACTACCGTGATTTTGCCATCTTGTGCCGTACCGCGCAGCAACCACGAGCATTCGAGACGGAATTACGCTCGGCCAATATTCCATACAAGCTAGTTGGCGGTCAAAGCTTTTTCGATCGTAAAGAAGTACGCGATATTTTGTCTTACCTACGTGTTATTGACAATCCTGCCGATGAAACATCCTTCTTGCGCATCGTCAATACTCCGCCGCGCGGCATTGGTAAAGGAACGATTGACAAAATACTAGCCAAAGCCACCGAAGAAGGCAAAGGGGCTTACGCAGTGTTCAAAGAAAATCATGCCGCAAACGAGTTGACTGCCGCAGCTAGCAAAGGCTTCGAGAAATTGAGTGACGCATTGCGTACCGCTTATATTAGTGTGCAAGCTACCGAAGATCTAGTTGCGACTTTGCGCAAGTTGATTAGTGATATCGACTATCACGAAGAAGTGGCACGATGTTACCCGGACCCCGACACCGCCCAAGTTCGCTGGGCAGGCGTCGACGAAATCCTTAATTTCGCTGAAAATTATCAGCGCAAAAATGGCACCGCCGATTTAAATGGCTTCTTGCAAGAAATGATGCTCGATGAAAGCGATAATGATGATGATGATTCCAATGTCGTCACTTTAATGACTTTGCATGCTGCCAAAGGTCTTGAATTCAGAAACGTTTACTTAGTTGGCCTCGAAGAAGGCTTGTTGCCACACAAACGATCCGCGATTGATGGTACTATCGAAGAAGAGCGCCGCTTAATGTATGTAGGTGTCACGCGCGCGCAACGTTTATTGCTCATGACCTTTTGCACTGCACGCGCTAAATTCGGCAAGCTGCAAGCATGCCACCCATCGCGCTTCTTATTTGAGATGAAAGGCAAAGCACCACCCGACGACTGGGTGTCGGCTAGCGAGGTGTAGGCGCTGCGTATATTTACCAGACGATGCGCGCGCCAGACCAAGTAAGGCCCGCACCGAATGCCCCAAGCACCAAGTACTTGTCTTTTTCAAATAAGCCTTGGTGGTACCCCTCTGACAGCAACAGCGGCACCGAAGCCGAGGAGGTGTTGCCGTACTTAGCGATGTTGTGCAGAACTTTATGAGGAGGGATTCCCAAGTGCGCTGTAGCCTGTTCGAGGATACGGCGATTCATTTGATGCGGAATCATCCAACCCAACTTCTTTGGGTCTTGCCCACTCATTGCCCAGTCTAGCAGCCAAATCATCTTAGATGCCGCGAAACGATATACCGGCCGACCATCCATGTGAATTAAGTGCGATTTTTCGTCGAGTATTTCGTGAGAAATCGGATCAGCGCCACCGCCGCGCTTACGAATGATATATTTTGCGCCTGAGCCTTGAGCGCCAATTGTAATGTCTTCTATTAGTCCACGTTTGCAAACGGAATGGGGTTGTAAGACCACCGCTCCAGAAGCATCGCCGAATAGTACCGCAGTGGAGCGGTCGTCTTTGTTAATCATGCGCGACATTGCGTCGCCGCCAACGACTAATACGTTTTGATATTTACCCGTTTCTATAAACTGCGTGCCAACAGCCAACGCGTACATAAAACCGGAGCACGCTGCAGCGACATCAAATGCGCCGCAATCATTAGTTATCCCGAGTCGGTCTTGCAAAATACAAGCCGCAGAAGGTGCCGTATAATCGCCCGAAACAGAACCGACTACTATCATGTCGATGTCGTTGGCCTCAATCCCTGCATCTTTAATCGCCATTTCAGATGAACCCCCGAACATGTCCGTCGGGACCTGGTCATCTGCTAACCAACGGCGCTCCGAAATTCCGGTGCGCTTGGTAATCCATTCATCTGACGTGTCAAGATAATTGGTGAACCACTCGTTAGTGATAACCTTATCGGGCACCCAGTGTCCAATGCCGGCTATTCCGGCTGGGATTAATTGTTTCATGGCTTGAGGCAGTAATTGTGGGTCCTAGTGGCCCTGACCATACCTTATCAGCTGTCAGGGATAAGTGCTGAGTTAATCATCACTAAAAGTCAGGTCGGCCCTCCCACTCAAGAATAACCTGCTTCAACTTAGAGTACGTTGGCACACCAATATCGGTAAAGACCACGAGCCCTTTGTCATCAATGAGCATTACAGAAGGAGTCAGGATTGAAGCCAATTCTTCTTCGCCATTGCGCTCATACTTAGGCGTCAACCTATCTTGCTCCTCTTTAAACAGGTCAATATCATCCTCGCTACGCTCGGTCATCATTACATAAGATGGCATGTAGGTTTTCATGTACTTTGCCATGTCAGCCTTGTCATCACCAGAGTCATTGTTAAAACCGAGCACTTGCAATTCAGCATCATCAAAGTGTTTGCTGATTGCATCGAGCTTAGGAGCAGCGGCCTTACACGCCATGCAACCGGTAAACCAAGTTGTAAACAGGCGGTACTTAGCCTTGGTGTATGGTGCGCTCATATCGAGCAACCGCTGGCTAGTCTCAGCATCGGCGTGGGTCTTAGCAGCCAACACTTCTTGCGACACGCCCTTGGCGACTTTAGAAATGCTACTTACGACAAAAGAATTGCTGCTCGCAGCTTCGGCAGGATTCTCATAAACAGTAATCACTTGCCCCGGTGCGGCATGCGCAACTTCAGTGATTTTTCCCGTTGGCCACTTTACCACGAAACTGGCTGACTTATTGTCGCCAATGCCAATCGGCATAGTGCTCGAGTTTTGCGCAGCAAGTCCTTCACCGCAACGTAATTCACGAGAGATGTTTAGGTCGCCAGACTTAAGAACCACCTTAGCTCCAATTCCGTCACGTGAAGTCCATTCCGTAGACGAGGACGCAGCCTTGTTGCCTCCGATCAAACGAATATAAATAGGTTGATAAGTAGAATCGCCTGGCATCAAATCACCGATTTTGTTGCGGTAAAGTTGCACGTAAGGTCGGTTGCCACCAACGAGCACGAAATCTTGATAGCCATCACGATCGTAGTCGAATAAGGCTATTGCTCGCCCGTCACCTCTGTGGTCGGCACCAGAAATTCCGGATTGTGTAGAGAATTCTTTACCATCAATATTCAACCAAAAATGGTTAGGCTCAGCACCAGAAAAGGATGCGCCCGAACCGATTTGTCCTGGATCTATTACAACGCCAACGTCTTGGCCTCGCTTAATATTAGCTTCCTTGTCTCCGCGAACCACGGAGCGCCAGAAGTCGCTTCACAAGTCGACATTACGTTTTTGATCTTCTGGCGCAGTGTAATAACCAGCCGGGCCATACAAGTCGAGGAAGCCATCGTTATTAAAGTCTGCGAACTGAGCTCCCCATCCCCAGCCACCGAACTCGGTAGCGTGCATGGCTTGGCCGACTTCAGAAACTTTAGACCATTCACCTTCGCCGTTATTATGGTACATAGAATTACCGCGACCGAGTTGCTCGAATAACGGATCAATGCCTTGGCCCTGCAACAAGTCGGCATCGTAGTTAATGCGACCCGGAGTGAAGAAAGAAGTCACACGCCGCGCCGCCTTCGAGAACATGTTAGTCACATACAAATCCTGAGAGCCATCGTTGTCGTAGTCGCCAAACGCAACTCCCATACCAAAGCCAACGTCGGCGACATTCGCTTGTTGGGTTATATCAGTGAACTTGCCGCCACCATCATTTCTAATCAAGAAGTTAGGCGCGAAGTCGTTAGCGGAGTAGAAGTCGAAATCACCATCATTATCGATATCGCTCCATGTAGTCTGGAAAGTGTTGTGAAAGATACTCAAGGCATCCGGCAAAACATGTTCTTCAAACTTGCCGTTCCCTATATTGCGCAACAATAAGTTCGGCGGTCCTGGGCGACTACGGTACAAAGTCGAGCCTTCAGCCGCTGCGACGTAAAGAGGCAGGAGCTTAGCGAAATCTTCTTCGCGCATGAACTCTTGAAGCTCATTCACCGCATAGTCGGTGGTAGTCGTAATGCGCTCATCACCTTCACCAGAAGATTTAACTGCTGCATCGCCCTGCAGAGCCTTTATCGCGCGTTGCGCAAAGTAAGCGGCATATGTCGATATGTAAATATCATTCAAGCCATCGCCGTCAAAGTCAACGACTGTCGCGCCGCCAGTATTGAACGGTAGATTGTCTTCAGCTATCCAGTCTCCAGAGCGGTTTACAAAACGGCCATCAACGTTTTCCATGATGATGCTCCGGCGTAGAGAGCCACCGATAAACACATCTTTGTCGCCATCATTGTCGAAGTCAGAGAATGTCGCCGAAGATGTCTGGCCATCGAAGTCGAGTCCCAGTTCGCGCCCAATCTCCTTAAACGTACCGTTGCCATTATTATGGAAAAACAGGTTACGCCCGTGCCGCTCTTGGACATAAAAATCATCGAAGCCGTCCTCGTCGAGGTCAACTACGGAAACAGTCGGGTGGCGCTCGCCAGCAGCTACCTGCCATTGCGGGTACGGCTTCTCGAATTCCTTGCCTAACTTGCGCGCCTTTAAAAAATCGCGCACTTGCTCTTCGTGGATGGACTGGCGCGCCAACTCGAGAGCAGCGCTGTCAGGGATGACACGGTCTAAAACTTCCTCGAAAAGCCAGTCATCCGTTTCAATTGTGGCCAGTGAAGTCACCTTCCAAGAAATGATCTTCCATATTTGGTCTTCTGGATCTAACTCGTTGCGCGTTGATGGGTCGTGCTCCCAGATTACATCTTGCCATCCTTTAATTTCAGCAAGGCGGCCGTTTTTCATTTTTGCCTTTGCATTGAATTTGAAGCCAACTTGCCATTGAGTCATGGTTTCTGGATCTATCCAACGTGGAACAGGAAGATGTACCTTGAGGCTAGCGGAATGGAAATAGTCAACCTCAGCGAACAGGCTGCTATACAAGTCGAATTCAGACCAGTCTTTAGCGCCCGCTGGAGCCTCACCCGCACCGTTGTAGTACGTGATCAACTCATCATCTAGATTCCAGTGGCGTTTCCCTGCTGTCCCCCCATTCATAACAGTGTCGTATTCTGGAAAGTGCTCCTCAATACCACTGAACTCAAATGTTTCAGCAAAATATTTAGCACAGCCATTGTCTGGAAACTTTTTGCCCTGCAATGCCTCAGCGAACCCGGTGAGGTAGCCTATCTTGCCCCATGCGATAATCAATGCTTCTGAGCGTGTCATGCGCTCTGTCTGAATCTCCATTGGCGTCACAGGAGCCACTACCTTAGGGTCACCATTGCATGTCGCAAATACCAAAATCAGGGAGCAATACAGCACAGCGGCCAGCAAGCCGCCTGGAATCGTTTTAAGGAAAGCAAGCACTCTCCGGTAGTAATTACGATGAACTTGGGTCATGGTTCTTATTATCAACTATGCAGCCTTTAAGTACAGACAGAAGCCCTCTTATGTCCTGCGTGCATAGGGTATCGTCCCCTATCCCCTTTGTATAATGCTCATTCCCTCAAAACTTTACAGCACAGCCAGCAAGCCGCCTGGAATCGTTTTAAGGAAAAAATGAGACTCGCTATGGTTTAATCGAGAAGAGCTTACGCCTAAAATTGGTCTTGGCATTGTTCATCGTCTAATGCGCTCGCAACCTAAAATATGAAAGCTAAAATCATCTACCGCGAAGATCTGACAGATTCATTATCAATCTTCCGCTTCAACGTTGACGTGCCAGACTTTAAGCCTGGCCAATTCTCCACAATCGGACTGCCGCACCCTGAGAAGGAAGGCAAGATTTTGTGGCGCCCATATTCAATTTCTAGCAACCCTGAGCAGAAAGATTATCTCGAGCTATACATTCGCTGGGCAAAGTGGCCCGTGTTGGGCAAGTTCACTACGATGTTGTGGCCGCTTGGCGTCGGCGATGAAGTGGAATACAAAGACCCTAAGGGTGCTTTTTCGATTGCCCATGAGTTTCCAGATGGCACTCCGGATAAGCGCCGCATCATATTAATAGGGGGCGGAACTGGTGTTGCACCCTTTATGTCTGCGGCAGCAAGCATGTTCGAGCATAAAACGGATCGTCAGATTATTCTGTGTCATGGCGTGAGCTACATCAACGAACTCGGATACCGCGATGAACTGTTAGCCCTTGAAAAGGAAGAGGGCTACGACTTTAAATATTTAGCATCGGTAAGCCGTCCGGATGAAGAGGCTAATGCCGACTGGGATGGTTTAACTGGACGCGTTGAATCCATCATTCAGCCTGGCGAAGATGGGTGGTCGGCTGCCGAGCGCGCAGCTGGCGAGAAATTTACTCCTGACAACACTTGCTTCTACATTTGTGGATTCGGCGGCACCGTCGACAGCGTTAAAGAAGCCGTTCAGGCAGATGGCTTCGTGACGAAAAAAGAAGCGCGTGAAGACGGTAGCTTTGATATTCGCTTTGAGTCTTATGGATAAATGCCTTTAAGGCAGAATCGGCAACTTAAAAGTAAAGGCGCCTACACCGAATTGATTTGTTATCCAAGGGCCAGCCCCACTGTTGCCAAGAAAACCAATCTCCGTGGCAGAGGTTGGCCCTGATAGTTGTAAAGTAATTTTGCCTGGTGTCGCGGTTGCGCTCAAAACTGTTTCTGCGCCACCCCCTACTAAAGAGAAACGGCCTTCTATATTTTGATCTAACAACAAGTCTTGATTTAGGTCATGAAAAATCAATTCGACGGAATCTTGCGACGATGAAGTAAATGTAGCAGACGCAACTCGAGGCGGATATCCACTTGAAGGGAAAGTCGCGTCATAAAGTACACGCGCTATTGCTGCCGCCGCCCAAGTACCCATTGTTTTATAGCCTTGGTAAAAGAAATGGCAGCCATCGTGCTCGTTAATACCAGTGGTAGGGATAACGGTTACATCATCGTACAAATCGGGCATCTGCCGCTGTAAGTCACGAATGTCTAGATCTCCACTGACTCCACATCCATCTCTGATTTGGAAAAGAAATACGTTAGTTACATTGGGATAGTCTTCTGCCCAGGTACTGCGCATAATATCCCAATTTGCAAGGTAGGTTAATGGGTCTCCCTGGCCATCACTCTCACCCTGATGCCAGATAATGGCACGCGCCTTCGAAGCTAAACCAGATTTATTAGCTCGGTATAGCAAACGACCATATATGGTGCTGAGGTTCTCTGGGTCAAGATTGTCTCTCAAATGCCATGCGATCATTGTGCCACCAACCGCGCCGTTAATGACCGCGATGGGCATCTGCAGGTAATCCATCAAGCGATTGGCGCATCGAAGAGCCCAAGCCCCGACACAGCCAGAAGAGTAGGCACCTATACCATCGGCGATATACCACTCTGCATCAATAGGGACATCTGCTGCATTTAAAGAAGCAGTGCCATATGAACGAACCCAATTCGACTGTGACTCATTAGCCAATCCCTCTTGATGATAATCGCTAGCAACTGCATTTGATTGGCCATCTATGATGAAAGCATCGCCGCAAACTATACGCCGAGCAGACATGATTTGCCTACGTATTCCGGATTTCTGAGCATAAAGATAGAAATTATAATTATGTAATCCAGCAGCAATCGTCACAGCCAAATCGAATGAGGCTTGCCCATTTGTATAGATAAGAGATTCGACATCAGACTTGTAATAGACCCCGTCCTTAAAAACAATCAGCGCCAACTCGTCGACATCAAGGGTCGCAATAGAACCATTCACTGGGACAACGGCTTCATTTGTTATCAAGTCACGACAATAGAACTGCCCGTCTTGAGGCTGCTCCACAAAAGATATTTGGGAGGAAGCAAAGCTCAGGGAACTAACTAGAATGAAACCTAAAAACATATTTTTAACTTAACCTCAGAGGAAGCAGACACACTTGAGTATAGCATGCGACAATAAAAAGTGAAAAGTTAGCATTAAGAGAAACCTTAATGCTAACTTAAAAACGTCGGAGAACGAGTCTAGGTCTAGAACTTAAGATTAAAGTCTATCCGGAAGCGGTATTCCGTCTCGTCAATGTCATTACCGTCATCAACCACGGTATCGAGTGGTGTAATGGCCATACCCCAAACATGCATGCCTAAGCCATTATCTAACTTGGTCTTATACCCAAGGATTTGCCCACTGTAGTTACTCGCTTGGCCTAAAGTATCATCTTGAGAGAAGCCAGTAAAAATAGCATCTTGATCAATGGATTGAGTCGTAATATAAAACTTGTCGTCGTTCTCCATCTTATATGCCAAACCAAAGGCCGTGCCAGATGAGTCGACAGAATCGTCGGCGCGTATATTTTCGATGGCCTCAAAAGATGCCGTTATTGCACCAACGTTATAGGCTAAATTAATATCAACGATGCCGAAGTCTGAAACGAAGCTGTCTCCTGCAACACGATTGGTGCGATTTTCTCCGCTAACAATCCCCTTACCATTCATATCTCCATAGAATGAGTATGAGCCACCAACAGTAAAGTCCCCCATGGATGTGTCCATTGACGTGACAGACATCCAGGCATCTTCTCCCTTGCTAGCCTCAGAGACGGCATATTGACCAAAAGAAAAATTAAAGTCGTCATATTCGGATACGAAAGCTATTCCTTCAGGAGCCACATCGCCATCCCAGACAAATTCACCGTAGACCGGGTTCCTAAAAACTGGATTGCCAATCTTGCCGGCCAACATGTTGACGTGCTCGGACATGGACCAGTCGAAGTTCAAGCGATCGAGTGATACATTAAATGTATTAAATGCATCGCCAGCATCTTGGTGCACACTGTTTGGGTTGTCTGAGTCACCCGTCACCATACGGAAATTGAACAAGAGTGAATCACTTGCTTGGTACTTTGCCCCAGCGCGTAAGCGCATACGCATGCGATGGCGATCGCTGCTACCTTCAGTGTTATTGAACTCGGCGCGGACTCGCGCGTCGCCATAAATAGACCAAGGGTCCTCTTGCTGAGCGTTGGCAGAGCCTGACAGCACAATCACACCTGCGATACAGGCCATTAAACTAGATGTTTTTATTTTCATGGCGGATATTGTATGTCAAAGAACAAGAATTTGCTGTGAAGACTGGATGAAAATATAGGAGCTCCAGACCTTCCCCCGCGATGCTAGACTATCCGCCATTCACCATGCAATCACTGCTAAAAGACACCTTCGAACTCGCCGAAAAGCTGCTACAGCTCGAACAGAACTCCGAGCCAATACCGCGCCAGAGCCCCGAGGAGCTAGCTGAAAAACTAGTGCTTAGCTTGCCAAGCGATGGCGTCGCTCAAGCTGAAGTGTTCTCGCGCCTCGAAGCTATATTGCAAGCCACTCCTAAAACAAGCAGCACACGCTTTCTAAACCAGCTTTTTGGTGGACGACAAAATTACGCTGCGGCAGCTGACATGATTACATCTTTACTCAACGTATCGATGTACACTTATAAGGCCGCTGGGGCTCAAGTCTTGGTCGAGCAACAATTGGTGCAGCACATGGCTGGTTTCGCAGGCTTTAGCAACGCCGAAGGTATCATATGCCCTGGCGGGTCTCTGGCAAATTTTATTGGCATGATGATGGGTCGCGATCGCGCGAACCCGAACTTTAAAGAGCACGGTAGCGACGGACGCACCCATACTTTTTACGTTTCGGCCCAATCTCATTACTCCGTTGACAAAGCTGCTGCGATGCTGGGCATTGGGCGGCAAAATGTGCGCAAGATTAAATGTGACTACTACGGCAGAATATCCGTCGACGATTTAGCCGTGGCCATCGAAAACGACATTGCTGATGGCTGCATGCCGTGCGCCGTAATAGCAACTTGCGGGACCACAGTGCTTGGCGCATTCGACCCACTAAGGGAAATGGCAGAAGTCTGCCGCAAGCATAATATTTGGTTGCATGCCGACGGCGCCTTTGGTGGTGCGGCTTTGCTGCATAAGCAACAGCGCGTATTGCTCGATGGTATTGAGCACACAGACTCCATAACTTGGGATGCGCATAAAGTAATGGGTGTGCCCCTGACCTGCTCGATGTTGCTTTGCAAGCACCAAGGTAAACTCTCAAAAAGCGTTCAACAAGACGCTGAGTATTTATTCCAAGCGGACAACGAGGAATTAAACCCAGGCTTACGTTCCATTCAATGCGGGCGCCGCAATGATGCACTCAAACTCTGGGCAGCGTGGCAAGCAGTTGGTGATAACGGTTGGCATCAACGCCTCGACAAACTGTTTTCGCTTGCAAAATTTGCTGCTGATTACATCGAGCAGTCGCCAGACTTTGAGCTTTGCCAAAGGCCTGATTACTTAACCGTTTGCTTTAATGCAAAAGATGCTGATCCCGTCCAACTTTGTGATCTGCTGCATGCAAGTGGCGAGGCGATTATTGGTCACGCCAATGTCCGCGGAGAAAAAGTGATCCGCCTGGTGTTGGTCAATCCAGATTTAGATACCAGCGATCTTCTCTTGCTCTTCGAAAATATTGTTGCAACGCGAGCAAGATTTATCTCTGCATAAAGTTTTTCAGCTTTGGTTCCCGCTTGCGGCGAGCTGGCTGTTGATGGGCGCAGAAGGACCGACCTTTTCTTGGTTCGTGGCATCCATGCCCGAACAGAAAACTAACCTTGCCGCATTCGGCGGCTTAGCATTTCCTATTTCGTTAGCAATCGAGGGTCCGATTATTATGCTGCTAGCAGCATCGACGGCATTATGCAAAGACATGATTTCGTTTCTCAAGGTGCGCAAATTCATGTTGGCGGCGGGCGGCGGACTAACCGCTTTGCATATCTTAATTGCCTTTACTCCACTCTATTACTGGGTCGCAGAATCAGTAATCGGAGTGCCTGCCAATGTCGTCGAACCTGGTCGAGTGGGCCTGCAAATATTAACTCCATGGACTGCCGCTATCGCCTATCGCCGATTCCTCCAGGGGGTACTCATTCGCTTCGGCCAATCACGCATGGTTATGTATGGCACCGCGGTGCGCCTAATCACTCTATTGGCAGCGCTAAACATCGGCGCGGCGTTCGGCGATTTATCTGGCATCGCAGTAGGAACTATTGCAATCTCTAGTGGCGTGATTGCCGAAGCTATATTCGCACGCTGGGCTATCGGCGACATTTTGCGTAATCAGATGCCTCATCGCGCTGATTCTACCGACCCTATTAATCGCGCATCCTTTTTGGCATTCTATTTGCCGCTGGCTGTAACCCCGTTGATGACCTTGTGCATTCAACCTGCAGGCGCTGCCGGCATGAGTCGCATGCCTGACGTGAACAACTCGCTTGCAGCGTGGACCGTGGTTCATGCTTTAGTGTTTCTAGCACGCTCAACTGGTTTTGCCTTTAACGAAGTAGTCGTTGCCCAAACTGGGCGACCTCGATCTAGGGAAATACTTAATCGTTTTTGTTTTCTACTGGCTATCGGAACTTCATCATTCATGGCGTTGATTGCCCTCACCCCTCTCGCTGATATTATCCTCAACCGAGTGTTTCATCTAGAAAGCGAGTTGGCCGCAGTTTGCAAAGTCGGTTTATTAATCGGCGTGATGATGCCAGCTTACCAGGCCTATCAATCTTTGTATCAAGGGCGACTCGTCGCTGCTAAACGCACAAAAGGCATCATCGAAGCCGTGGCGATTTATGTTGTGATGTCATTAATCGGATTAATGCTTGGCACTTACCACTCGACAATGACCGGCATCTACTGGGCTATGCTCATTTTCGTTGGCGCAGGCATCTGCCAAACCGTGTGGCTTGGAATTCGCGCGGCGCAACTACCTAAGACTGAAGCTTCTGCTCAAGCTTAGCCCACGAATCACGCATTGCGACTGTACGATTAAACACTAAGTTGCCTGGTGTCGAAGTGGCATCGTGCACAAAGTAACCGGCGCGCTCGAACTGCACAGCATCATCAAACATTTCAGCGAGTGCTGGCTCAACTTTTGCGGTAATGACCTGACAGGAGTCCGGATTGATATTGGCTAAGTAATCACCACCCTCTTCTGGGTTTGCCTCATTAAAAAGATGGTCATACAAACGCACTGTGGCATCAACGGCATGCGCCGCGGAAACCCAGTGAATGGTACCTTTTACTTTACGTTTATCGGCACTGTCGCCGCCTTTAGTTTCAGGGTCATAAGTGCAATGCACTTCGCTCACTTCACCATGCTCATCTTTAACGAAGTCTGTGCAAGTTAAATAGTAAGCGTACTTAAAACGAACTTCGGCACCCGGTTTCAATCGGAAATACTTACGCGGAGCTTCTTCCTTAAAATCATCGCGCTCAATGTAAAGCTCGCCGCTAAAGGCAACCTTTCGCGTGCCCATAGACTCATCGCCAGGATGATTTTTTGCATTAAGCATTTCAACATGGCCCTCTGGCCAGTTAGTAATTACAACCTTTAATGGCTTTTGCACCGCCATGCGGCGCTCGGCACTATCATTCAAATGATCGCGCAATATCGATTGCAACAATGCAAAGTCAACTGTGCCTTCAGTTTTCTTGATGCCGATTAAACTACAAAACGCTCGTAGAGCAGCGGCTGGATATCCGCGGCGACGCATGCCGCTGATGGTTGGCATGCGTGGGTCGTCCCAACCGTCTACGAAGCCGTTGTCAACTATGGTTTTCAGCTTACGCTTTGAAGTCAAAGTATAACTTATATTCAAGCGAGCAAATTCAATCTGTCGCGGAGTTGATGTTACCGGCAGGTGAGCTAACAACCATTCATAAAGCGGGCGATGGTTTTCAAATTCCATCGTGCATAAAGAATGAGTGATGCCTTCGATGGCGTCAGACTGCCCATGCGCAAAATCGTACATTGGGTACACGCACCACTTATCGCCAGTACGCGGGTGTGATTGATGTTGAATGCGATAAATAGCGGGGTCGCGCAAATTTATGTTCGGCGATGCCATGTCAATTTTGGCACGTAAAATCATTGCGCCTTCTGCGGCTTCGCCGGCGCGCATTTTATGAAACAATTCTAAGCTTTCGGAAGCAGGACGATTGCGGAAAGGGCTATTGGTGCCCGCTTCTGTTAACGAACCACGACCGGCACGCATTTCGTCTGGTGATTGCTCGTCAATATAAGCGTCGCCATTTTCAATTAAATGCACCGCCCAAGCAAACAACTGCTCAAAGTGATCCGAAGCGTAAAACAAGTTTTCTCCCCAGTCGAAACCAAGCCACAAGATGTCTTCTTTAATCGCATCAACATACTTTTGCTCTTCTTTAGAGGGGTTTGTGTCGTCGAACCGCAAATGGCACTTCCCGCCAAATTCGTCAATAATGCCAAAGTCAACGCAAATCGCTTTTGCGTGGCCAATATGTAAAAAACCATTTGGCTCAGGCGGGAAGCGCGTAACGATTGAATCGTGCTTACCGGAGGCGAGGTCATCGGCCACAATACTGCGAACGAAATCGTATTTTGTATCTTGCTCTGTCATGGGTGTCTCTATTCAGCTTGGCCGATAGGATACAGCATCTGCCCTACCAGGTAATAGTTGCCATAACTTCTGGCTGCGACATGCCAGTTTGATACCATGCTTTTGCCAAATCTGAACCAGTGTCTGCCAAAAAAGGTATCGACCCATTATTTGCCAAGAACAAAAACTGTATATACTCCCATGATGTCGTTTGGTAAATCAAGCGAATCTTACCACTGGCTGCTCCACTCGGTGGATTGAGCGTAATGTCATCGTAATGATTGTAAATACCGCCGACCCCTGGGTTGCCATACAGTGTTGCGGGCATCGGCAAACAATTGCGCGTATTCGCCGAATCGTAACTATATCCATACGGTGGGATACGATTATCTTCAAGCACGATGTTGTTGAAGACAAAATGCAGCGTCGGCGCAACTGTTCCGGCGGGTTGTGATGCCAGGTTGCCTAATGTTTGTAACACCGAAGAATTGGTAGTATCGTAAGCTAGAGGAATACTCGGATCCGTACCGATATTAATCAACTTCTCCGCCCACTCTTGAGTCATGCCGCCTTCGACATGCCAAAGCCTAGAATTCGGATCATGCGGGTCGAGCAATGTTTTCACGCTTAAGTTGCGTCCAGCAACTTGCACTTGCTTATTGCCATAACGCCCATCTTCGCGCAGAAGATTGCCAGACGCGTCATACCAGCGTGCATTCAGCCACATGCGACGTCCTTCAGGGTAACCGGTGAAGAGTTTATGACCTGTCAAATTGTAAATGCGCAGATTATTTCCGGTGAGTTCAAGCTTGGCCGACCGCTGCAGCATCAAACGCGCGCGCTCTTCACCATCTTCAATACCACGTTCGTCAAAAGCGCTCAGGCCACCGCCAAGCATCAACTTGCCCTTGGCATCGAGATTCAAAATCATCTTACCAACAGTGGTATTAGCACCAGTTAAATCATGCGTCGGCACATCCAGGCGCAGCGGCGCAGTGAAATACGATGAGCCCTTGCCCACCGCAGGCTGCATATGGCACGATTGACAAGTGTAATAGCGAGTGGTACCGTCCTCGTAATCTCCGCCGGTATTAGCTTGAATAGCCGCCTGGTACACAGACTCGAGGATGCCGCCTTGCAACTCATTTGGCAAGGATGGGTAATCGCTGACTTTGTAGTCAGCCAGACTACTCGACATGTGTTCAGAAAATGTGCGCTCGGTTACGCCATATGAATGCGGCTTATTCAAAAACGCCGCTTTCGATGTCAGAGGTCCGCCCAAAGTTCCGTCGAAATTGCCAGGCGGCAACGGATTGAGGGAGCCGTTGTTATGCGCAAGGTCTCCCACTATTGGGTTGGAGACATCGTGACATGTTCCGCACATGGCAGAGCTACGGTGAAATTCTGATTTAATAGCACCATGAGCTGCAGTGGCCTGCGAGCCATACGGACCATAGCGGTCGTAACTGTCAGCGAGCACCATTTGTCCGCTTCCATAGAACCCTTCGGGATTCGCGCCGCCTGTGTTGGCCACGAATGGCGGGTTTTGTACGCCGAGGTGTTCGCTATCGTCAGGATTAGTTAAGCGATGGCAAACTTGACAATCAATACCAAAACCATCAGTTGACGGAACAAGTGCGGAACCATCCGTTGGCGTAGACCGCCCTTCGAGCCATCCTGTTGGTGAGTGACAACGGATGCATAAATCGCCAGATCCATCAAAGTCTTGCTCTGCAACGGCCAGCGCTGCCCAGAAAATAGGGTCTCGACCCGCATGCGCCATCATCGAGCCCATCCAACCGTTGTATGGCTCAACATCGGCATCGTAATAAGCGTGGCACGAGCGGCAATTTTGAGAACGCTCAATCCCGACCACCTCATTCTCTTGAGTACCAGGCTGCTGAACTTCATTGGGCACAGTCAATGCAAATATCACAGCAAACACTGATGAAGCGCTTCCAATCACAACTAGCAGAGGGCGGAAAAATGGCATAGTTTAAAAATACACTATTTCGTATAGTAGTGACATGCATTTCTTCAGCACTTTACTGATTTTAACTCTCCTTTGTGGTTCATGCGTGATGTCAGAAATGACTATCGGTCAGCCCTTAGAGTCATCAGCTATATCGCAGCTACAGCCTAATCACTCTTCTGCGCAAGATGTGGCAGATTTAATGGGTGCTCCGAATCAGATTGTAGAGCTTGGGAACAAGTCCGCATGGCTGTATGAGGCGCAGAAAGAGCGAAGAGCCGGTCTTTTTATTCTTGTTTTCGGCACATATGGGCAGAACAAGCAGTTTGACCGATGCTGGGTTTTCTTTGACGAGAATGGCTTGCTGACCCATATTGCCTCGAGCCTTGAATCTGGCACAGCAGAATATAATTTAAGCTCAATTGGCTAAATTCGCCCTCTTTTTCATGCTACTCATCGGGAGTAGCTGCGCCAACGCCTCGCTAAATTCTAATGTCCTTGACCGCCAAATCGGCTCCATCGCCGTGGCGAAACTCGCAGTGGGCAAGTCCAATCTAGGCGACTGCCTAGAAATCCTAGGTGCTCCGACACGCGTCGAGCAAAGTGATGGCGGCAACCAATTTGTGCTTAGCTATGAATGGCTGAGAAATTCTGGATGGAGAGCCGGAGTGTCCGTCCCAATCAGTGGCCTCCGTAATACGTCTGTTAATTACTCAAACAGTGACGCCTCGCCAGCGTTCGTAAAGCTTATTTTCGACAAAGAATGGCAGCTGATAGAGGTCATGCAAGGATAAACACGCCTTCGCTCGCTGTTAACATAACTACAGTGCCATGGTTGATACACCCTTCCAATACCAAACTATGTTTCCGGCGAGTGCGCCGGATGTCGAATGGCGTCAACTGAGCGATAAATTCGTTAGCACGGTCGAAGTCGACGGCAAAACGTTTCTGAAAGTTAATGACGAAGCTTTGCGCTTACTTAGCGAAACTGCTTTTCGTGATATAGCGCATTTTCTACGTTCGGGTCATCTGCAGCAGTTGCGTAATATTCTTGACGACGAAGAAGCTTCTGAAAATGATAAGTTTGTGGCGCTCGATTTGTTGAAAAATGCAAACATTTCTGCCGGCGGCGTATTGCCGATGTGCCAGGACACTGGCACCGCAATCATCATGGGCAAGCGCGGGCAGCATGTTTTGACTTCAGGTAATGACGAGTCTGCTTTGTCGCGTGGTGTTTATGATACTTATATTAATACTAATTTACGTTATAGCCAGCTGGCGCCGAAGTCTGTGTTTGAAGAGATAAACACACGCACCAACTTGCCAGCGCAAATTGATTTGCTGGCGACCAACGGCAATGAGTATAAGTTTTTATTCATAGCGAAAGGTGGTGGCTCAGCTAATAAAACCTATCTAGTGCAATCAACGCCATCGGTGTTGCGTGAAGATTTGATGATAGATTTGTTACGCAAAGAAATAGTTAACCTCGGCACTGCGGCCTGTCCGCCCTATCACTTGTCGATTGTTATTGGTGGCACGTCAGCGGAAAACAATCTTAAGACGGTGAAATTGGCGAGCGCACGATACTATGACGACTTACCGAAAGAAGGTAATGCCTTAGGGCATGCCGTGCGCGATACTGAGTTCGAAGAAAAGATTTTAGCCTTAACTCAAGAAGTTGGCATAGGTGCCCAGTTCGGAGGCAAATATTTCTGCCATGATGTGAGGGTGATCCGTTTACCGCGGCACGGCGCATCACTACCAATCGGAATCGGAGTTTCCTGCTCGGCCGACCGTCAGTGCTTGGGCAAAATAACAAAAGAAGGAGTATTCATCGAGCAATTAGAGACTAACCCGGCACAGTATTTACCGGAAGCTACTGCGGCAGAATTAGGCAGTGAAGTGGTGAACATAGACCTCAATCAAGGAATGGGCGCGGTCCGGGCTGAGTTAAGCAAACACCCTGTTAAAACTCGCGTTTCCCTTAGTGGTACGATGGTCGTAGCACGCGACATGGCTCATTCCAAATTACGTGAGCGCTTAGAGGAGACAGGTGAACTGCCAGACTACATGAAAAGACATCCTGTCTACTATGCTGGCCCTGCCAAAACTCCTGATGGCATGACGTCTGGCTCGTTCGGCCCTACTACTGCCGGACGAATGGATTCATTCGTTAGCCTGTTCCAAGAAAATGGTGGGTCGTTAATCATGTTAGCAAAAGGCAATCGCTCGCAGCAAGTTACGGATGCCTGCAAGAAACACGGTGGTTTTTACCTGGGCTCTGTTGGCGGTGCAGCGGCACGCTTAGCGCAAGACTGCATTACTAAAGTCGAGTGTTTAGAATACGCCGAACTTGGCATGGAAGCCATCTGGAAAATTGAGGTTGAGCATTTCCCAGCTTTCATAGTTACCGATGACAAAGGCAATGACTTCTTTACTGAACGTCTTGTCTCTTTGCGCATCTAATTCTCTGAACCGGGAAATAGCTGCGCGTGTTGCTGGTAATCTATTCGGCTGCTATACATTGTTTAATCCAAAAACGGTCGAGCAGCAATAATCCGAAAAATCCGCAAGTGGAAAGAATATAGGCGACGAATAGGTCTTCTGGGTAAGGTTCAAAAATGAGCGTACGTACGCTGAGAATCGCCATCGTTGCCCATAACGGGACGCGCCACCACACTAAAAGCCTTAAGCGCCAGCGGTTGGCAAATTTGATGATACTCATGTTTTGTACGCGCTGCCCATAAGCGCCAATTCCGGTAGTCACGGGCATCACCTCGGAAGCCATGGTAATAAGGCAAGCGACATAGGCAATCTCGTGCTGTAATGCGTAGCCAAAAGCAATAATACCAATGACGTGGTGAATGATTAAATCACGGCGCAGGCCAACACCGTAGCGCAGTTTCCCCCAGACCAGCCACAACAGGTCGGCGACAAAGTGTCCCATGCAAATTAGCATACAGAAATGCAAATTACGCTCAGCGGCATCTCCAGCCGTGTGATGAAAGATAAACGCACTTTGCCATTCGCCTAAATCGGCAAACAGGCCGTAAAACCCGACCAGCGACAAAATGACAGCTGCCACGCCACGCGATAACTTCATCGCGCGGATGTAATTAGCTTTAGGCAGGCTGAGAAACACAACGTGCAAAAGCATGAAAAAAGCTACAAACTGTACGTCACTAAGGCTCATGTGTGCATTAAGATAAGGTATGCCCCCCCGCTCATCAAAGCAATTAAGTGTTTTTTACGCACTAATGCTGTGCTTTTCCGCGCAAAGTCTTAGCGCACAACAGCAAAATTGGTACCAGGAAAACGCTGAGAAAGTAAACCCAACCGCTGATGGTTGGCCAAGCGAAGCGCTGCATGATGCTGTCAAAGAACAGCTTGAGCGATTGCTTAATGCTAGTTACAACGCCGGGGAAATGCCTGACGCTTTATTCGCAGATAATTTTTCAGGAACGGCACTGATTGCTGAGCGCACAAAAAACTCTTACCTACAGGAAGACATGACTGTTGTCGAAGGCATTGATCTCGATGCCATCCTACCGCTTGACGCCGCTGACTGGTATGCTGCCTCCACCCGTGTAGGGG
>CAXGOF010000001.1:0-37764 GCA_964011335.1 uncultured bacterium | reverse complement strand
CGGTGAAATCTTGCGCCTGCAAATTACGTTGCAAACGATCGAATCTGCCAATTAACTGACCATTACTATCAGGGAAAATAGTAATGCCGAACTTAGCGCCAACATGCGCTGGTTCATTTGCAGATTTATTGAACGAAGTAAATTCGAAGGATTCAATCATCCATTTGCCAGTATAATCAGCCATCTCAACTTCGAGGTAGTTCATTAATAAACGCCATGCCTCGAGGCAGGATTGCGGCATTTCTACCTCATCTTCACCCATTAGCTGATCGAGATCTTTCTTGGCCTTATCAACCGAACGCTTCAAAAGATAGATATGCTCTTCTTGCGGCACATCGTTAGCAGAGAAATCGTTTTTGATTACCCACGAATCGGGGTAGTCTTCGATGTTGCCAACCTGCTCGTTCAAGCGTTGCACTTTTTGTCGCGCACGACTGTACATCACCGCCGTATCTGCTGATATTTGCTGACTTAACTTTATATCAATCGCCATACCAAATGCAAAGTAGAACACCAGGCCGACCATAGCCCAAGTTAATGGGCCTTCAATTCTCTCTACGCCGCGAGCATAACGATACTCTTCTTGGCGGAAATTCATTTCGAGAGATTCGGCGCCAATGGCGCGTAACGCAGCACCTAAGGCTATCGCATGTGGCACGGAATCATTGGGTCCCGTTAGGCCTAAATCGAGTGGTGCAACCTGAATGCTTAAGCCAGCGGACAAGTCATCGGCTAAACCATCTATTTGCGCACCGAGTAAATACAGAGGCGATCCCGCATAATTAAGCGCGGTAAGAGCGCGGCGCAACTCTGATTCAAGAGCTCGAGAAAAAGATTGTTGTTCGGCGTGGGAACAATTATTCATCACCGTTTCAAAATCATTACCGAACGGGATGGAAGTGTCGCCGCCTAGCTCGAAGCCGCCGACAGAATCATCGGCTGGGTCAGCGTCAGCGTCGAATACCTCTGAATCGAGATCTTCACTATCAGCAACTGTAGCCTCATCGTCATTTACAGCGAAATTGCGTGCTAGCTCTAGCCATCCGAGTGGGATAGTGCGGGTTGCGCTAACCATACCTGCAGCTGACAGCACAACCAATTGCGAGCTTTCGGACCCGACATGAAGATAAGCTTCGTGATCCGTCCGACTACTTCCAGGCAAAACCTTAATAGCATTGAACAATGACGCAATCGATAAATCGACGATTGGGGGATCAAAGCTGGCAGCCTCGCAAATTTCTAGAGCAGTAGCCAGTCGCGATTTATCAAGAGCGTTAACCGACATCGTTGAGGTCGCTCGGCCGTCATCAAGTTCGAAAAAATCTACTATTACATCATCAACATTTAGATGGTAAAGCTCAGATTCGACTTCAAATTTAATAACCTGCGCCACTTTGTCGCGATTGTTAAAGGGCAATCCAAGCTCGCGGTTTAGAACCGCAGACGAAGACAAACTTAGACATATTTGATTACCTTTAAAGCCTTTGCTTGTTTCGGCAATGCGCTTTGCCACATTCTTGACATCTTTGACATCGGCTGCCGAAAAGCAAACGCTGCCAGAATCACTAACGGAATAGCGCTTAGCTGTGCCTTCGAGAACAACGTAATCGAAGCCATGAGAGTAAAGATGAATACCGAGGCTGTTTGCCATAACTTGTGTATCAGATTAACGTTGCACCGTAGTAAAATCTAGTTGCTGAGGCTGTCTTAAATCAGCCAACTTCACGCGCTGGGACTCGTTGAGAACTCTACTGAAGATCAGCGACTCGAATCGCCGGTCTAGCTCTAGCCATTGGCCGTCGACCTTCGACAAACTTTCAGCGAACAAATCATCGCGCTGCTGTTGGTAGTAATAAAGAGCTAGCCTCAAGTCTTGCTGCTGGGTGTCGTTGAGATCGAGCACACCGCCAAGCGCCGACAAATAACTGGCGAGATCGCTATCTAGACCACGAACCGTCTTTTCGCCGCCGGTATAAGTCTGCCATGCTACCCCACCGACGAATCCGGCCAGTAAAATCAGCAAAGACGGCACCAACAAGCGCAAAGCTGAGGTCGTCATTAATCGTTAGACGCTGGGCGTGATAAGAAATCGTGAATCGCCTGATCAAGCTGATTAGATTCTTGAGCGTAAACTTCAATGCCCGACGCTTTGCTGTTGACAACAATCCATCCGCCGATGCTTAGCGCAAGCAATAATGCCGCGGCGATATTCAACCATTGTACCGCCTTTGCGTGAGTGTAAATCTCGTGCGACAGCCCATCTTGGAAGCGTTTTTTCATGCGCTTTACGCACCCATCGCTAGCTGCTTCTGGCTGCAACAACTGTAAATCGGCACGCAAATCGCGCCACTGCTGCACTTCTAGTCGAGCGCTGTTATCTTCGAGCAGATATGAGCGCACTTCTGCTGAATCAATATCCGAACATTCGCCATCGAACCAGGCGCTAGTGCGTAATTTCCATTGCTTATTATTAATCATTTAGATCACCTTCAAGATTTGATATTTCTAGTGCCAAGCGGGTACGCGCACGATAAATACGCGACTCGATAGTCCCCTGCTTCACTTCGAGAATGCGAGAAATGTCACGATAGGACATGCCCTCTAGCTCGCGCAACACCAGCACCTCACGGAATTTTTCTGGTAATTGCTGCAAAGCATTACGCACTAACAGACGGCGCTCGTTGCGTTCGGCATCGAGGCTCGGATTAGAGTAAGTACGGTTACAGGCTGGCGCCACATTCGAATCTGAGTATTCATTGAGAGACTGAGACCTCGAGTAACGCGTCACCTTGCGTCGATGGTCGCGTAAAGTATTGATGGCCACTCGATAAAGCCAAGTGGACAAGGCCGATTCTCCACGAAAGGTATCGAGCTTACGCTGTACTTTAATAAAAACCTCTTGCACACCGTCTTCAGCGTCTTTTGCCGACAAACCACACTTCAGTGCCAAACCATATATCTTGGCTGAATACAACTCGAATAAGTCTTCAGCAGACTGCCGAGGTATCGGTTGGGGCGTAGGCTTAGAGAGTGTCATTGGCTTTCATAATACAGACGTTGGCGAGCAGCAGAAGCTTCCCGCAAAAAGCACAAAATAGACTATCCTACAATTCGATACAGTGACCCATTTTGTCACGCTTTGTCTTCAAATATGCGGCGTTGTGCTCTTGTACATCAGGCGAAAGAGGGATTTGCGCCATTATCTCAAGCCCATACCCGGCCAAGCCCGTCATCTTTTTAGGATTATTGGTAAGCAGTTTCATTCTACGGAGACCAAGATCGTGTAAAATTTGTGCTCCTATCCCATAATCTCGCATATCCGCCGGGTAGCCCAATTTCTCATTGGCCTCGACAGTATCAAGACCCTCGTCTTGTAATTTGTATGCCCGAAGCTTGTTAGGCAAACCAATCCCACGGCCCTCTTGGCGAATATACAGCAAAACTCCCTTGCCAGCAGAAGATATTTCGCGGAGAGCAGTATGGAGTTGGGGGCCACAATCGCAGCGTAAGCTGCCTAGCAAATCACCCGTTAGGCATTCAGAGTGAACACGTACTAAAACGTCTTCATCGACAGCATCAAAACCCTGCTCGTCATCGACAGGGGAATCGCCCCAGTTATAGCACAAGGCGAAATGCTCTTTGCCGTCTAGATGCGACTTGTAAAGATGCATGCTAAAATCACCAAATTTAGTCGGCAGTGGCGTGCCGCTGACTTCGCGAGTGATGAGCTTCTCACGTTCGTGGCGGTATTTAACCAGATCCTCGACCGTAATAATCATAAGTTCGTGCTTTTTGGCGAATATTTCGAGATCTGGCATGCGAGCCATGGTTCCGTCATCATTCATTATTTCGCAAATCACGCCTGCGCCTTTCACATTAGCCATACGTGCTAGGTCTACAGAGCCCTCAGTCTGGCCTGGGCGCCTCAAGACACCACCCTTTCTGGCGCGCAACGGGAAAATATGCCCCGGACGAGCCAAATCACTTGGACGAGCGCCATCGGCGACTGCCGCCAAAATTGTTGTCGCCCGGTCAGCTGCGGAAATACCGGTTGTCACACCCTCCTTAGCCTCAATCGACTCGAGAAAGGCCGTGCCCATACTCGATGTATTATTCGCCACCTGCGGGCGTAAGTCTAATTGGTCGCACAAATCGCCCTCGAGCGTGAGACAAATAAGCCCTCCGCCCTCTTTACGCATAAAATTGATGCCGTCAGCCGTGATATGCTCGGCTGCCATTACCAAATCACCTTCATTTTCGCGACGCGGGTCGTCTACAAGAATGATCATTTTGCCTGCGGCAATTGCCTCGATAGCCTCTTCTACTGTTGCGAAAGTCATGTTCAGAGTGTCCTCGACCTTATTTTACCGAATACTTAATAAATAAGTAGCTATAACCGATATATAAGGGTGCGATTACTCAAAAACCCATCATTCCTCGCTTTAGTAGCCTTTCTGTGCGCCACAGCTCTCGTAGGCTTGCCAAAAGTAAGCACTTTGAAGAACAAATTCAAAGAAAAAAACCAGCGACTAAGCGCGCTGTCTAACGAAATTGAATCTTTGCGCCTCGGCCAGCGCATTCAAGCAGCGCAAATCTCGCGACAAAACGCCTCTTACAAATCTCAGCGCAAACGCGATAACATCCTTAACCCTGTCTTTCAGATCACTGGAGACAGCGCTGTTGGTTCGGCAGTTTTGGTGAAACATGTCGTCACTGAAGATGAATCGTATTACATAGCCCTGAGCTGCTACCATGTGATCCGTGATATCCTCGAAGAGCAGGATGGCACTGAGATTGAGAGCATCTTCGAGCAAAACCGTGAACAAGCTCTGTTCTTGAGCGGCACCATGATTGCATATGACGCTCAAGTAGATTTAGCACTGCTCCGCATCGACACGGAACTCGATCTAGGGAGAGTAGCAAGCCTCGCGCCACGGACGCGGGACAAAGTCATCGACACTTTTACAGAGATTTACACAGTTGGATGCCCTCTCGGCACTCCGGTACAGGCGACTTCAGGCGAAATAAGCCGCGAGGACTGGACTATGGAAGATGAAGATTACTGGATGGTTTCAACCCCGGCTTATTTCGGCAACTCTGGCGGCGGCGTTTTCCTTGCTGAGACATGCGAGCTCATCGGCATCTTCAGTAAAATCTACACTCACGGTGCTTACCAGCCCCAAGTCATTACACACATGGGGCTTGCTGTGCCCATCGATATCATCCACGACTGGCTGGATGGGATAGGTTTTGACCTAAGTAAGCGGTAAATAGAGTTAAAGCGAAGCTAAACTAATGGTTGCAAAACCATGTTAAAACTCGCATCACTACTTCTCGCTTTTTTATTACCCGTCAGTGCATTTGTCGCACCGCTTGGCGAAGACCCGCTTTTCGACAAAGCCCGCACTTTGGTTAGCGCCGGCAAGTTTGATGAAGCCAAAATATCCGTCACCGACGGCCTGAGTGTTAATCCTTATTCAACAGAAGGATACCAGCTGATGTACGACATCGCCAAAAAAGAGGCCAGCTATGAAGAGCAAATACGCTGGGGCAAATGGCTTGCTTGGTCTTACACGGCATCCGGCAACAAGAGCGAACTGGAGGACATTAGCACCGAGCTTACCGAAATATACGAACACTGGAATGCCGACGGCATCATTCTTGAGCAGTGGCAAGACAGTACCGCCAAAGCTGCAAAGAAAGCCGCGAGTGGTAAACAATATCGTTTAGCCGGTCACCTTCTTAGCAAGTTACTCGACATCAATCCACGCGACAAAAAACTCAATAAGTTGTGGGAGAAGCTTGCTGACGATGCCGGAAACGAAGTCTCGGGTGGCGCATTTGTTTCAGATAAAGTACGCCGCAAGTCACCTGAGTGGTTAGAGAAAAACAATGCCAAGCACAGCGATTGGGAAAATCGCTGGCAGCGTAAAACAAAGTATTACGACATTAATACTAATCTCGATTACGAATTCTTCGAAACGGTTTGCGCAGCGATGACACAGATGAACGAGTTCTATCGTTCGGTTTACGATTACGGCAGGAAAAAAGCCAAACATGTTACCTTGCAAATTGGTGCCAAGCGAACAGACTTCGATCGCTTCTCAATGGAACTACTCGGGCGCGCGATTGAATCTGAATCTGTTGGTGGCTATTGGGTTTCAACACGTAGCACAGTAGCTGCCTTCGACCGCTCAATGGGAGATCCTAACAAAACTAAAGACGACCTATGGAACACACTCTTTCACGAGGCTAGTCACCAGTTTATGTCCATCAAGATGGAGAAAAATGAGCGTCGTGGAATTTACACACCGGCATGGCTAGATGAGGGTACTGCAAGCTATTTTGAAGGTTGCAAAATTACTGCAAACGGTACTATTCTCAAGAACAACGTCGCTGAAGGCCGCTTGCGCTCTTGGTGGTACCTCGAACATATGGAGGGGATGAGCCATACTCTTGAAGAATTGATTGCACATCCGCGTAACACCGGGCCACTCAACGGCACTCTAAGTTACGAAGGAGACTTCTACCCTTACGGCTGGGCGTTTGTTTACTTTTTACTCAACTATGAAGAAGGTGACCGCCGTGTTTACGCTCCGCCAATCACACCAGGTCAGGGCATCCCGAGCGAATATAAATCTGTACGCAAAGCTGGGCGCTTGGTGTATCGTGAACCGTACCTGAAGTACATAGAGTACTTCAGCAAGAAGGGCAACGTAGATAACGATCAATTCATGCCGCTTGAAATGGCCAAGAAGTTTTTCGTTGAAGAGGTAGGCGACCCTGATGTCCCGAATTGGGATGCTTTTGAGAAGCGCTGGCGTAAGTTCACTAATTCACTTTATGGTGAAATGCTTTCAGGTCCCGAATTCGCAGATGTACTTCAGGCGCGTTCGCGCGGATACGTTCTTGCTGGCGACTATGAACGCGCACGCGTTACTGCCGAACAAGCAGACGACAAGCGCCCATTCGATGCTGAGACTTACCGCCTGCTTGCAGAGGCTAACCTGGGCGAGGGCCTTGAGGGCGATGCACTTTATTGGATGTTCCGCCACTGGGAAACCGTGTGGGAAGCAGGTGATGCTGAAGCTACTGCCGCTGCCGAAGAGTGGCTTAAAGAGAACGGTGGTAAGTCCTTGCTAGCTTCTTATCTAGAGCCAACCAAGCTAGCGCGTAATCAAATCGAAGCGGCAATGCAGGCCACGCTTGAAGATGGGCATCCTATTTGCGGTCCACTGTTTGCAACTCACGCAATGCGCGCATGGCAAATCGAGTTTGATTCGATAAAAGAGCAGTCTTTAGAATTAAGCGAACTGGCTGAGCAAGATTTACGTGCATGGCAAAGTGCTTTTTCCAAGACTGAGGCATCAGACCGTAAAGACACTTTGGATAATGGCGACTTAATCGACGTCGTGAAATACGAAAAAGATGGCGTCCTTATTTATAACCCGGATGGATGGGCCACACCTGGCCAAGAGCGCACCAACGCTACAAATTTAATGAATTTAACTCCGCCATTTTCGTTGCGTAGTGAAATCATAATCGACGGCACAGCGGCCTTCTTCTTTTTTGGCATAGGGCGTTCAGGCAAAGCTCAATCGCGAATCGTAGTCGCAAATACTGACAATGATGGGCAAGTCGTTCAGTTCCAAAAAATGTCTTACATTGTTGATTCGCAGCGAGGGGAAGCCGCGCTCAGAACTCCAGAAATTGGTCGCGGATATTTCGAAGAGTCCGACTCCATTACTGTGCAGTTCGACTTCAATGCTGAAGGCCAAGGCTCTTATTCCTTAAACGGAGTTACGAAAGAGATGCCCGAAGGTTTCTCGGTAAACGATCTTACTGGTGGCTTTGCCATAACCGCTTCCGAGGATACAGCAGTGTTATTTAAGAACACTGCTGTACGTCCCAATGCGGCTTTCTGGCCAGTGTCACCGGCGAGCGACGACGAGTAATTTACCGCCACTCGTACTAAAACGCAGCGCTGTATTAATTACCGCTCTGCCTTTTTTAATGAGCGCTCCCTCAATGTCAAGCAAGCGTTGAGGCGTTACTTTTTCACCAAGCTTCAACAACTCAGCGCGGACGGCTTGGCGTCGTAAGTACGACGGCACCTCAGCGAAGTCATGGTCTTGCCCCAGTAATTGCTGCTGTGCGCTTTCCCAATCGGCGGCCTCGCCGGCTAATTTAGTCAAAGCCTTAATCGGGTCGCCTGTCGCGATTTCGCCAAGTTGCGGCAACAACTGATGGCGAATTTTATTACGCGTAGCGTATTCGACATCAGAATTACTCTGGTCTTCGAGCCACTCCATTTTATTTGCCGACAAATATGCGCGCATTTCGTCACGCCGCATGTTCAGTAAAGGACGACATAGCTCAATACCATCGCCCATATCGCGACTTGGGCGCATGCCGACCAAGCCGTTAATGCCGGTTCCGCGCATGATGCGCTGCAAAATGGTTTCGGCTTGGTCTTCGGCATGATGAGCAACGAAAACTTTCGAAGCCTGATGGTGCTTTGCGATCTCTAATAAAGCGGCGTAACGCTGATTGCGCATATCATTCTCGTTGATGCCTCGGTCGCAAGAGATGCGCTGCGAGACCACCTCGAAACCTAGCCTGTGATAACCGTCGACAACTTTCGCGGTTTGCTCGCGCGATTGCTCATGCTGGGCATGGTCAATAACTGCGACAATTGCAGTGGGCAGCAGCGACGTTTGCGAAGCACTCTTATAAGCATGGGCAAGAAAAGTTGAGTCTGCTCCGCCCGAACACGCTAAGACCACCTTGGAATTTTCACTGTAAGGGCCGAAGCTGATTATTTGACTTATGACTTGCGGAATCATGATGGCAGATTATGCCATTTCCATGGACTATTCAGGCAAAAACACACTAAAATCTGTGTCACTCGAATGTTGGCACACCAACGTGCCGCACACTCCTTTTAACCAAAATAAAAAACTATGGCTATCCGTGTAGCAATCAATGGTTTCGGCCGCATCGGTCGTAACGTTTTCCGTATCATGCAAGATCGCTCCAACGATTTCGAAGTCATTGCGATTAACGACTTGACTGATGCAGCGACTCTCGCGCACTTACTTAAGTACGACACTGTTGGTGGTCGCTTTGACGGCACCGTTGAAATCGACGGTGACAGCATCGTTGTTGACGGCTCGCCAATAAAAATTATTGCCGAGCGTAACCCTGCCGATTTGCCATGGGCTGAGAACAACATCGATTTCGTTGTTGAAGCGACAGGCATTTTCTGTACTCGCGAGCAGTGCGCCATGCACCTCGATGCTGGAGCGAAGAAAGTGTTGCTAACCGTTCCGCCTAAAGACGAAATCGACAACATGGTTGTTATGGGCGTCAACGACGACACGCTAACTGCAGATCAACGCATTCTGTCCAATGCTTCTTGTACAACAAACTGCCTAGCGCCACTAGCTAAGGTATTGCACAATGCATTTGGCATCAAGCGTGGCTTAATGAACACGATTCATGCTTACACAAACGACCAGCGTATTCTTGACTTGCCACACAGTGACTTGCGTCGCGCGCGCTCTGCTGCGTGCAACATTATCCCTACTTCGACTGGCGCTGCTCGCGCCGTTGGCAAGGTGCTACCAGAGCTCGCAGGCAAGCTAGACGGCATGTCCATGCGCGTCCCTGTCCCTTGTGGGTCTGTGGTTGACTTGGTTTGTGAAATCAAGAAAGGTAGTGTCACCGTCGCAGAAATTAATGCGGCCATTAAAGCTGAAGCTGAGGGCGCGATGAAAGGCGTTCTTGAATATAGCGAAGATGCTTTGGTTTCTTCTGACATCTTGCGCAACCCACACTCCTCCATTTTCGACGCTGGTCAGACCATGGTTATGGACGGCAACATGATTAAGGTTGTATCTTGGTACGACAACGAGTGGGGTTACTCAAATCGCGTATGTGATTTGATTTTCAAAGCTCACAGCATTTAAAGAATCAGCATGCTTGATTACGACTTCGACGGCAAGTGTGCCTTCGTGCGAGTAGATTTTAATGTGCCATTAAATGATGGCATTATTGGAGACGACACTCGCATTCGCGCAGCACTACCCACGATTCAACACATCCTTAATCATGGCGGCGCGGTTATTTGCGCAAGTCACTTAGGTCGCCCGAACGGGCAAGTTGTCGAAGCGTTACGTATGGCACCCGTTGCCGAGCATCTACAAAGCTTGCTTGGCCACAAACACACCGTGCTTACCGCAACGAGTGTTTGTGGCGAAGATGCCGTTGCCGCAGCTGAAGCCCTAGAGGCTGGCGAAGTGTTGGTCTTAGAGAACTTACGCTTTGAAGCTGGCGAAATCACTAACGATGCCGAATTAGCGTCGAAGCTAGCCGCGATGGCTGATGTGTTTGTGCAAGACGCCTTTGGCACATGTCACCGCGCACATGCGTCCACTGCCGGAGTGCCGGCGATTTTGAAGCCCGCATTGGCTGGAATGTTGCTCGCTAAAGAGATCAAAGCATTCGCTAACGCCTTTAAAAGCCCCAAGCGCCCGGTGGTGGCCGTTATTGGTGGCGCTAAAGTATCTGATAAAATCGTAGTGCTTGAAAATTTACTCGACAAAGTAGATGGGGTCCTAATTGGTGGCGGAATGGCTTACACATTCTTAAAAGCGCAAGGCAAAACGGTAGGCTCTTCCCTCTGCGAGAACGACCGCCTTGATACCGCTCTTGCCGTTATCAACAAGGCCGCCGACAAGGGTGTCGAGTTACTTTTGCCCAATGATCATCTGGTCGCCGATAGTTTTTCGGAAATAGCAAATGCAAAGGTGGTGAGCGGCAGCATCCCTGACGGATGGATGGGGCTAGATATTGGCCCTGAGACGACTGCGCTTTACCGGGAACGACTGGCCTCCGCGGCTACCGTAGTCTGGAACGGCCCAATGGGTGTATTCGAACTCGAGCCTTTTAGCCACGGCACGTCAGCCATTGCCAAGGTGCTAGCCAATAGCAATTGCTTGTCGGTAGTCGGTGGTGGAGATTCTGTCGCGGCAATTAAAAAAAACAAAGTAGGAAATCGTATCTCCCACATTTCAACGGGCGGTGGAGCTTTCTTAGAAATGCTCGAAGGCAAACAGTTGCCAGGTATCCTAGCGCTTAGGTAGAGTAATTGGATGTACACCTGGTCTCAACGGTTGTGGGAGCTGATTGGCGGTGCCTGTTTAGCTAGCTTTATTGCGTCTTTTCTCGGTGGTGAGAATCACTCCTGGTATGCCCTAATATTCCCTTTAGTTCTTGGGAATATTGCCGTAGCGGCGATTCTTTCGCTAGTTTTGATGCCATTTTCACGTACCAAAAGTCATTCCTGGGTAAAGTTTTCGTTTATGGTTTGTTTAGTACCGAGTCTAGGCGCCATCGGTGTAACACCAAGCTTTTTGGCCGTAATCAGCCTCATCACGCTCGCCATATTGGCCCTTAAGTTTCATTCCCTACCGACTATTTCTGGGCGAAGCAACGGCATTATTATTATTATTGCCTTATGCGCTGTAATTGGAGGTAGCTACAAAAACCACCTACACTTAAAGAGCGTTAATAAGGCGCTCAGTGTTCCGCAGTTAGCGAAATCTGCAAGCACGGGGCTCATAGCGCCGGACATCATTCTCGTTTCACTTGACACTTTGCGTGCGGACGCCATTGTCGGAGAGCGAAGCCCACATTATGACTTACCGTTTTTTGATGGTATGCGCAATCGCGGTGAATGGTGGGACTATGCGTATTCATCAAGTAATCAGACTTTACCAGGACACGCGTCGATGTTGTCAGGCAAGGATGCCTTGGCTAGTGGCGTCCGCTATAACTTTAATCAGTTGCCAGGGCCGGATAAGCTGCACTTGATATCTGAATATTTCAAAAAGGCCGGCTATAAAACAGCAGGGGTCATTTCCAATGCGTTAATTGCCGGCAACATGGGCTTCAGCCGAGGCTTTGATTTATATGACGACATCACCACTCCTCGTTTTGGGTTGCGCACAGCTTGCGAGAATTACTTATCTCAGGCTAGTTGGCTCGGGATACTGGTTCCAGGGAAATTCGTTTCATCATTATTGTCAAAAACAAGTTTTCGCGCCTTGCAAAAACCACCGCGTGGCATGGGTGCCTACAACATGCGTGAGCGCGGTAAAGTAATCAATGAGCAAGCCGTTAGTGCTTTAGACCAACTTTATGAAAACGAGCAGCCGTTTTTCTTCTTTTTGCATTATATTGATGTTCACCATCCGTACGGCGCGCCGCAACCTTTTGATGGCTTGTTAACGAAGGGGCTTACCCCTTTGCCAGATCGCTACCAACCAAATGAAAGGCTTGACGGCATGATCACCCTCGATCAGCTCGATGTCCTCCGTGCAGAGCTGAAAAGTGATGATCTGCAAATTCACGGCGAAGCCCTCGCGGCAGCAGATTACTACCACCAAGTATATTTAGAGAACTTGCTATTCCTCGACAGCCTACTCGAAGAGATTCGTAGCTATGTTGAGAAATCTCAAAGACCTACTCTATGGGTCATCACTGCCGACCATGGCGAACATTTCGCTGAGAATAATGTCATCTTGCACGGCAACCATATGTTTCAAGATTCGATTCGCGTACCATTTATCCTTGCTGGGCCCGGCATTGATGAAAATATGCGCCGCAGCGGAATACCTGATGTCGCTGATATCGGACCTACCTTGCTTGAGTACGCCGGCATTGCAATACCGCAAACCATGAACGGCCGCTCACTCTTAGACAATCACGATTTGCCGCCGAAGCTGCATGTTGTCACCGATGACGTGCGCCTCATGCTACGCATGGCGAACTACAAGTTAATCGCGGTCCGCGACGGTGATTCGATAAAGGCCACCCACGTTTACAATCTTGCCGAAGACCCGGACGAGCTCGATAATTTACTTGGACGCAGCGCAATGCAAGAAGAGCTCCTCGATGCTCTCAGCGAAGAATTACAGCGCGACACCTTTGAAGGGGGTGACGGCAATTTATCAGCCGAGCAAAATGCTGCGCTAGACGAGCTAGGATATGCTGATTCACACGAAAATCACTAGTTTTTCCCGAGCACCCAGCGAAAGAATAGCCCCAAGCCCCCCCTGGCGCTTTGCCCGTATACTAGGCTTGCGACTTGTCCTAAAAAACACTATAAAATGTGTTTGCATATAGCTCGCGCACTACATATTGTGGTTCATGACGGCTACTATCGCCCCCCTTCTAACTAATAATTCACTCTTATACGAGAACAATAATGCACGAGACCGAAACTGCAGTGGCTGAGCAAAAAACAGCCGAAGACACTGGTTCAAGCGTAGGAATGCGCATCGAAAAGCGCAACGGCAGCTTTGAACCCGTCGACCTCAACAAAATCGTACGCGCTATTCAGCTACACAGCAACGACCTAACAAAAGTCGACCCGATGATTGTTGCAACACGCACAATATCTGGCATCTACGATGGCGCCACCACTGCCGAGCTCGACCAACTGGCTATTCAAACCGCTGCTTCTTATATTGCGACAGAACCTGAATATTCGCAATTAGCAGCACGCATGTTTAATACTTTTATCGGCAAAGAGGTGCGTAACAGAGATATTCAATCCTTCTCTCAGTCTATTCGTTATGGTCACGAACAAGGGTTAGTCAACGATCACGTTTTTGATTTCGTCCGCGCTAATCGCCGCAAACTTAATGACGCTATCGACAAAGAGCGTGGTAAGTTGTTTCAGTATTTCGGGCTGCGTACGGTTTACGATCGCTACCTGCTTAAAGATCCGCACACGCGCATGGTAACAGAAATTCCTCAGTACTTCTTTATGCGTGTTGCTTGTGGCTTGGCCGAAACTCCAAATGAGGCGATTGAGTTTTACAACTTGATTAGCTCGCTCGAGTATATGCCTTCCTCCCCTACTTTGTTCAACTCGGCTACTTGTCGTACTCAGCTAAGCTCTTGCTACTTACTTGACTCTCCACAAGACAGTCTCGATTCTATCTACAATCGCTACAAAGACATCGCGCGTCTATCAAAATATGCGGGCGGCATCGGCTTGTCTTACTCACGCGTACGCGCTAAAGGTTCCTTGATTCGCGGAACGAACGGCAAATCAAACGGAATCATCCCGTTTTTGAACACACTCGACGCATCAATCGCTGCAGTCAATCAAGGCGGGCGCCGCAAGGGCGCGGCATGTGTTTACCTCGAGACATGGCACGCTGACATTCTTGAATTCTTAGAGCTGCGAGATAACACTGGTGATGAAATGCGCCGCACGCACAATCTCAACCTTGCAAACTGGGTGCCGGACTTATTCATGCAACGTGTTAAGGACGGAGGAGAATGGTCGTTGTTCGACCCTAAAGATGTGCCGCACTTTGTAGATATTTTCGGTGAAGAGTTCGACAAAGAGTACGCCCGCGCCGAAGAGGCTGGACTCGCTCGAGAAGTTATTCCAGCTCGCGACCTGTACTCCCGCATGATGCGCACCTTGGCACAAACGGGCAATGGCTGGATGACATTTAAAGATAGCTGTAATACTAAAGCGAACCAAACAGGCCAGCCAAACAACACTATTCACCTCTCCAACTTGTGCACTGAGATTCTTGAAGTAACCTCAGAGAAAGAAACCGCGGTATGCAATCTTGGATCAATCAATCTGGGCCGCATGGTTAAGAATGGCGCTGTCGATTTCGACCGCATCGGCCAAATCGTTGAGCGCGCAGTTACTTTTCTTGACCGCGTTATCGACATCAACTTCTACCCAACAGAAGACGCGGCAGCCTCAAACTCACGCTGGCGACCAGTTGGTTTCGGCATGATGGGCCTGCAAGACGCTTACTTTAAGCTGCGCATGCCATTCGATAGTCCTGAGGCTAAAGATTTGTCAAAGCGCATACAAGAGCATATTTACTACCACGCTCTTAAGGCTTCTAACGAATTGGCCATCAAAAACGGGGCGCACGAAGCTTTTGCCGAGACTCGCGCCGCTAAAGGAGATTTGCAATTTGATCTGTGGGGCGTGACTCCGAGCGACAATGGTCGTTTCGAAGAACTACGCAAGAGCATCGTCGAGCACGGGCTGCGCAACTCACTAATGATTGCGATTGCGCCAACTGCGACAATCGCTACAATTAGTGGCTGTTACGAATGCGTTGAGCCACAAGTTTCAAACTTGTTTAAGCGCGAAACTTTGTCTGGTGATTTCATCCAAATCAATAACTACCTTGTCGCCGATCTTCAGGAAAAAGGTCTCTGGACCGAAGAAGTTCGTGCAGCAATCAAGAAAGCCGAAGGCTCCATTCAGGATGTTGATGTCATCCCTGACGAGATGAAACAGCTTTACCGCACCGCCTGGGAAATCCCCATGAAGTCTCTAATTGACATGGCTGCCGACCGCGGCGCTTACATTGATCAGTCTCAATCACTGAACTTGTTCATGGAGTCACCAAGCATAGGTAAAATGTCTTCGATGTACATGTATGCCTGGGAGCAAGGAGTCAAAACTACCTACTATTTGCGTTCGCGCCCAGCGACGCGCATTCGCCAGACCGATGGCAGTGACGCGGGTAATGCGGCTGAACCAGTCAAGCAATACACTGCCGACGAAGCACTGGCTTGCTCTTTAGAAAACCCTGAATCCTGCGACGCCTGCCAATAACAGTTATGCGTAAAAACTCAATCCTTGATCCGGGCTTCGAATTAACCCTTCGCCCAATGCGCTATCCTTTGTTCTACGACATGTACAAAGATGCTATCAAAAATACGTGGACGGTTGACGAAGTCGATTTCTCAACAGACATCGTTGACCTGCGCGAAAAAGTTTCTGAAAGCGAGCGTCATTTGATTCAACGCTTGGTTGCATTCTTTGCGACTGGCGATGCAATCGTCTCTAATAATCTTGTGCTGAATCTTTACAAGCACATCAACTCTCCGGAAGGTCGCCTGTACCTGTCGCGCCAACTTTACGAAGAGGCGTTGCATGTGCAATTTTACCTGACTCTTCTAGATACTTACATCCCCGAGCCTGAAGAGCGCAATGAAGCGTTTGCCGCGATTCACAACATCCCTTCCATTAAGAAGAAGGCCGACTTCTGCTTCAAATGGATGGGGTCTATCAGCGAGCTTGAAGAGATCAAGAATGACGACGACCGCCGCTCTTTCTTGTTGAATCTGATCTGTTTCGCCGGTTGCATTGAAGGGATGTTCTTCTTCGCCGCTTTCGCCTATGTTTACTTCTTGCGCTCCAAGGGACTTCTTAACGGTCTTGCCTCAGGCACCAACTGGGTATTCCGCGACGAGTCTTGTCATATGGAGTTTGCTTTTGAAGTCGTTGCAACAGTGCGCGAAGAATACCCGCACTTGTTTGATGACGAAATGCGTCTTCAAGTAATCGAAATGATGGAGGAAGCGCTTGAGTGTGAGATGACATTCGCTACCGACCTCCTCCAAGAGGGAGTCCCTGGTTTATCTATCGCTGATATGCGTACTTACCTCGAGTTCTGCGCTGACCAGCGTTTACAAAACCTCGGCATGAAGCACCACTACGGCAGCAAGAATCCTTTCAAGTTCATGGAGTTGCAAGACGTTCAAGAGCTATCCAACTTCTTTGAGCGCCGTGTCTCGGCTTACCAAGTTGGAGTCGAAGGTGATGTCGCTTTCGACGAGGCGTTTTAATTAACCGCCTTTAGGCTCAGCTTTATCAAGGTGCTTATTGATCATTTCTGATGATTGGCCAGCACCTTGGCGTATGGCATCGTTGGTCTGATCTTCACCGTTAATAAAATATGAAGCAACGAGTACCAGCGCAACTATTGCCAACAGCAGTAGAAACAACTTGATTGCAACTCTCATTAGCATGAGCAAAGCGAAAATAACGACAATCGCCGCCAGCACAGCCCAGGCAGGACTAGCATCAAAAAAGGCCAGGTAGCGCTCAAACAACGATGGTATCAACCAATTCATCCCCTATAGAGTAACCGTCTCTGCTAAACTTTTACAATGCTATTACCGATTCGCGTCGCCCCTTCTCTGTTAGCCTCCGATTTCACTAACCTGAAGTCCGAGCTGGCGCGCGCCGAAGCTGCGGGAGCTGACTGGCATCACGTCGACGTGATGGACGGCCACTTCGTACCGAATTTGTCGATTGGTCCTCCCGTCGTTCAATCCATAAAGAAAGTGGCGGGCATCCCGCTCGACGTTCATCTGATGATCGAGAATCCTGGTGAATGGGCAGACATCTACGCCAAAGCAGGCGCAGACATCCTCAGCTTTCACTACGAAGCGGCGGCCGACAACTTTGAGGCTACCTTAAACCAGTTCAAAGATACTGGCTGCAAAGTAGGCGTAGCCTTAAATCCACCTTGCGGTGTTAAAGTTCTAAAATCATACCTCAAAGACATCGACATGGTGTTAATCATGTCAGTCAACGCTGGTTTCGGCGGTCAAAGCTTTATGCCAGAAGTCCTCAGCAAAATCAGTCAACTGCGCGAATGGGGATACGATGGCGATATCCAAATCGATGGTGGTATTAGCAATAAAACGATTGGCCCATGCCTCGCGGCCGGCGCCAATGTGTTTGTCGCTGGAAGCTACCTCTATGGTGCTGATTCCATGCCAGAGGCGCTCCAAGAACTACACAATAAGGTAGAATATAAAGATGGCATTTCGCATTCGTAAGAAGAAAGACGTACCGGGTGGCTTGTTCAGCAAGTGCAAGTCGTGTGGCAAGATGATTTACTCGAAAGAACTCGAGCAGAATTTGTATGTGTGCACCGAATGTAATTTTCATAGTACTATCAGCGCGCGCAAGCGTATTGAAATAACTGTCGACCCAGGAACTTTCAACGAGCATTTCACAGAGCTTAAACCAGAAGATCGCCTCGACTTTGTCGACAGCGTCCCCTACTCCGAGAAAATCGCTAAGGCTCAAGAGCGCACTGGTAACTCTGATGCATGCCTAGCAGGGCTATGCGAGATTGGCGGCAAGCAGGTCGCCATGGCCGTTCTCGATTTCACTTTCATGGGTGGATCTATGGGAGAGGTTGTAGGCGAAAAAATCACACGCACTGTTGAACTTGCTACCGAGAACAATTGCCCAATGATTATCTACTCGGCATCTGGTGGCGCACGCATGCACGAAGGGGCTATTTCGTTGATGCAAATGGCGAAGACTTGTGGTGCATTAAAGAAGTTTTCAGAGGCTGGCGGGCTGTCCATTTCTGTGCTGACAAACCCGACTACAGGTGGAGTGACTGCCTCGTTCGCTATGGTTTGCGACTTCACTATCGCCGAACCCGAAGCTCTAATAGGCTTTGCGGGTCCGAGAGTCATTCAAAACACGATTCGCCAAGATTTGCCTGAGGGCTTCCAGCGTTCCGAGTTTCTGCTAGAACACGGTCAAGTCGACTGTATTGTCTCACGTTCTGAAATGCGCGCCAAACTAGCTTTACTGCTCGAATACATAGGCGCCAAGCGTCGCGCATAAAAATTCAAGTATTCCGGTGGGCTGGCCGATAAAGAGGAGCCCAATGGATACACTCTTCAACAATACACCCGCAGGCGATAATGCCTCGAGTTCAAAAAGCCTTGCAACGGGCTTGCTGTTCCCCAATTTTTCAGGAATGCGCGCGCTAGTTTTGCGCGAGCATGCATGGGGTTGCACCTCTCTTCCGCAGCAATTGCGTGAATTACGAATAGAGGCGCAATTCAGCCAATGCGCTTCGGGAGCAGCAGCCATGCTGCACCACGCGGAAGGAAGCGGCCTGGCGTTCGATTTACTGCTAGTCGAGTCAAACGGCAACAGCCGTAACTGCTTGAACATTAGCTCTGCGCTGTGCTTGCATTTAATTCATCCGCCAAAGGTAATCCTGATGGCTGATGCGACACATGGCTTCACATTCAGCGGCCTCAATAAAAGCGGTGTAGATGCCATCCTAGCTCCGGATGCCTCGACTCCTAACCTGAAACGCTTGCTAAACTCAATTATTCGTCTGTCTGCATAATTTCCTGTAGTCAAGGGGCGCATTTTCCGCTATACTTCGCCTCCATAATTCCTCGATAGCTCAGTTGGTAGAGCAGCTGACTGTTAATCAGCTTGTCACAGGTTCAAGTCCTGTTCGAGGAGCCAAATCAAAAGTCACTAGCCTCACGGCTAGTGGCTTTTTTTATTGCGCTAACATGCCGGATTTCTTAGCGTATCTATTGCAATCGGGCGCTGTGCCCTTGTAAAACTAACATGAAAAAAATTCTCACCCTTGCCCTGCTAGTTGCAGGCTCATCCGCTGCCATAGCTCAAGAAGAGCATGGCGCCAAATGGTATGCTGACTTCGATGAAGCAGCTGCCGTCGCTGCCGAAACTGGCCGCGACATGATTGTCGATTTTACCGGCTCAGACTGGTGAAGTTGGTGCACAAAACTGCATGAACGTGTTTTCGTGCACAGTGAATTTTACACTGCAGCCCAGAATGATTTTGTTTTGGTTTCACTTGATTTCCCACAAGGAGAAGAGGCCAAGGCGGCTGTGCCAAACCCACAGCGCAACGACGAGTTAATGGCGAAATATGGTGTTCAGGGCTTCCCCACCGTAATGATTGTCAGTGCTATAGGCGAGGCTTATGGCCAAACAGGCTACAAAGACCTCGACCCTGCCGACTATTTGGCTGATGTTGCCGCCATTCGTGATACAGGCAAAAAAGCACTGGTAGCTGTGCGCGAACTCGAGGCCGAGTTTGCTGCTGCAGAAGACAAGGTTGCTGTTGCCGTTCGCGCCGCTGGCGAACTTAGCAAGATGGAAGCCGGCTCACCAGCAATTGCTGGATATGCTGCTATCGTCCGTCAAGGTATTGCACTGACTCAAGAGCCTGCGGTAAAGATCGATCTTCTTCGAGCTGCCGTTATGGCGACAGGCGCTAATGAAGACGACATTAAACTTGTCGCGGATTGGGATCCGAAAAACGAACACGGATTGATGGTGATGGTTGTCATTAGCAAGATGAACTCTTTGGGTTCGATAGAAGACCTGCCTGTCTTTGTGGATCTTGCAGAAAAGCTGCATGCCACGGGCAACGTTACTGCAGATGAAGACTCACGCTCCATTTATATTACATGTGCATTCTTTTGTGCCCAGTACTTAGAGGACGAAGCCAACGCCAAAGTGTGGGCGCAACGTGCAACTGATTTAGGCGGACTCGACGAACGCATGCAAGAAGTTGTTGACGGAATTCTTGAAGAAGCTGGCGAAGCAGAGTCGGACTTCTAAAAAGATTTGGCGCGTCCAGGCGCCACCGAGATATAAGGTTAGAGCGGACTCAAAGGCCACTCTAACCTTTTTTTCGCATCGCATATATGCTGAGCGCAAGCGCCCGAGAACTGATACAATAAGGGTTACACCAGAGTGCTGATAATCAGCAATTCTGGCCCGTCAAAGATTCTAGTTTGTCATGGACACCGTGGGGGTTGAACTTGATAAGCGGCGAACCTTTGGCGGCCTTTTTCAGTATGACAAAACTCTTCTCTACTCTCTTTATTGCTGGCCTAATTGCTGCCGGCTTTACCGTAATGACCTTCTCTCAAGACCTTGCTCGAGATTCAGGTTATGAACATAGCGACTCGCCGCTCGAAGAGATTATGGAGCAAATGAAAGACCACATGCGCGCAGTGCGTAAGTCTATTCCCGAAGTCGAGCAACACGCCAAGTGCATTAAAGACATCCAAGCAATGCAGCAACTCGCGATTGATGCGCTGCCGTATTGCCCCGATTATCCTGGGGAGGCAGGCGTTGAAAAAGCTAAGTACGAAATTAATTTCAAGCGGCAACTCTTGACTGTAGCCGACACTCTGCTTGAGCTAGAGTTAGCATTGCATAAAGGCGACATCGAGGCGGCTAACGCACACTATAAGAGTTTGCGTAATGCCAAAGAAAGCTCGCATGAGATATACGATCCTGAAGACGACGATTAGCCTTTACTCTTTTCGCCGGGTCCGATGCTAAGTAATATCGCCACTGGTCGTGTACGCTCAGAGCTGAGCAGCATAATCTGAATGGCTGAAGTCAGAGGCACTGCCAAAAACGCGCCGACAACTCCCCATATTCCAGCCCACACCACAACGGACACCACGACGACTAGTGGTGAGAGATTGAGTTCGCGTCCGAGTATTTTAGGTTCGATATATGAGCCTAGCGTCAAATTGATTACCAAATAGGCCCCCATCACGGTGAGTGCTGTTGACCATGGTGCGCCACTACCTAGCGCTGTAATGGTCGGGAAGAATCCTGCGATAATTGAGCCGAAAGTTGGGATGAAGTTCAGCAGGAAAGTTAACAGGCTAAACAACAAAGCATATGGCACATCGAGGCTTACAAGCACGACGTAGCACAGTGAACCCGTCAGCAACGACACGACCGTTTTCACAGAAAGATAGCGTTGAATGCCACGCGCCATTTTTTCTAGCATCTGCGAAGCTTCTGCTTCACGATCTCCGGCAATGGACAAAATTTTACGCCTGAATATTTTTTGCTCAGCAAAGATAAAGCTCATGTAAATCATTATTAACATCAAACCTTTTGCAAACCCAACGCCGCCGCCAATCAGCTCACTAGCGACTCCCTGCAAGTCGGATTTTTTAAGAGAGTCCACGATTAAGTTTTGCACTCTCTCAGGAATGGACGACTTCACCAATTGGTCATGCACGCCGTCGACTAATGTTTCTGCACCTGAGTTAGTAAAGAAATCTTCGATAGACGACTGCAGCATCAAACCGCCCTGAGCCAAGCCTAAACCAATCAGCGCCACTAAGAACACGACTGCAATCGTTGGCGGAATTTTCAGCCGTGCAAGCCTAACAATAACTGGCTGCAACATTGAGGCAAGTAAAAAAGCGATAACCAGCGGCTGCAAAATGCTGGCCCCGACATGTAACACCCAGCCCACAAGAATAGTAGTGATGATTGCGAGTAGCGCGACAAAGGTACGGTTGGCAGTATCCATTAAACACTAGACTAGTACGCTTGGTTATACTTAACAAATGAATAAGTGGATTAAATATTGCGTAATTACTGCGCTGACAATCGGAAGTGTCTTCATATCATGCTCTGAGGGAGCACCGACGCCAAGCGTCACCGGGCAGAACCCCTTGCTCTGGAAGGTCACTAGCGAGAACAACACCTCGTACCTATTTGGCACTATGCACGTTGCCGATCCGCGGGTTACGACCTTGGCACCTGCCGTTGAAGCTGCTTTTACCGATTCCGACGCCATCTTTACCGAGCTTAAAGAGTCTCAAATTGAATTGTCAGCGAGGGTCAACGTAGAGTCCATGTTGCCTGAGGGCACCTACCTGAGCGATCTGATATCTGCCGACATGTATGCCAAAATAAATGAATTGGTTAAATCAGACAAAATGGTCATGAATATGGTGAATAAATGGCGCCCCTGGATGGTGGGCATGTATTTGCAGATGATTGAAGCGATGCCTTATATGCAAGGTGTTGCATTGGACATGCAACTGAATAATCGCGCACGCGAAGAAGGCAAAGAAGTAGGTGGAATCGAAACCATCGATGAGCAACTTGCGGTACTCGCCTTCGGCAGCGAAGAAGATCAAATTAAATTGTTAGGTATAGCCGTTGACAGCATGATTGAAAAAGCCGACAACGAAATTTCGGATACCGAGTTAATGCTTAATGACTACCTTGAAGGTGACATCGATGGCCTATGGGAACTCGCCAATGCCAACCTGCTTGACGCTAGCCAACTAGAAAAGGATGCCTTCGATGCCTTGCTCACTGTGCGCAATGACAACATGGCTGACCGTATCAACAAGCGCATCAAAGCCAATCCAGAGTCTGTGACTTTCTATGCCTTTGGAGCATTGCACTTTGCCGGACCTCATGGGGTCGGCGCATTGCTCAAAGGCATGGGCTATGAAGTAGAACGCGTTGTAAAGTGAAGCACTGCCTTCTTAGAAGATGCTATAGATAGTCAAAAAGGTCGCTACCGTCGGCAACTTCTTTGGCCTTCTTCCCTTTCAAGAATATAGCGCAGCTATTACCTCGCAGCAACGCTTTACCGTGTTCATGAACGATAATACTACCCTCGCGCAGCCCTATAACTGGTGCGTCATTACACTCATGAAACTCGCGAATACGATCTAACCGCGTTTCTCCGAAGTGCTGTTCGAATGCGTCGTTATGCTTAACAAATGTTGCGCCATCAAAGTAATGTGCGTTTAGTTGATATGGAACTATATGTAAGCTGTCAAACGATGGTGGGTAAACAATCGGCATATCGTTAGTGGTTTGCATGGTTGGACAGGCCACGTTTGAACCAGCGCTCACTCCCATGTAAGGCATACCGCCTGCGACGCGTTGTTTTAAGGCCTGCAATGTCCCATTGCTGTGCAGTTTGTCTATTAAGCGAAAAGTATTACCCCCGCCAACGTAAACGGCTTCAGCATTTTCTACAGCTGCCGCAGCATCATCGAAAGTGTGAATGCCAACTAAGTCGTAGCCCGCGTGAAACCCAGCGTCAATCATTAGATTGACATACTTGTCGTAGTCGCCACCGGCATAAGGCACGAACAGCAACTGCTGGATATCGCCAAAGAATTCCCGCATTTCCGCGCACAGAAAGTCGCGGCGCGCTTCTCCACGAAAGCCGCCACTACCCAACAACACTCGTGTCATTAATTAAACGTAGCTTCAAATACGTTCGACGTCTGACCCTGCTGAGCTGCTTGTAGCCAAATTGTACGGCCGAACAGTCTTGCTGGCGGCACTACCGAGTAGGAGGCGATACCGCCAGCATTAGAAGTTGCTGTTGCAGCCAATTGTGGACTACTCAATGACAACACCACGCTCAATTGCGAAACTGGTGTGTTACCTAAACCTTGAAATGAGTAGGCGAGATAGGTCGGCGAATTAGACGACGCTGCTGTCACGTAAATAACAGCTTGGGTCCCAGTCGTTAGACTAGGAACAAGCAGGCGCATCTCGGCAGGAACAATTTTATAGATGTTTGGGGTACGACAAACATAAATTTCACCGTTACCATCCATGCCAAGCGATGACGCTGAACCTGAGACATTAGTTTCCGCTGTGTGATCAACATAATTGCTTACAGTATTGGTTGTACTGTTATAGCGAAATGACAACAAATCTTGACTACCGGCATCGCTGAAAAAATAACGCCCGCTCATTCGCGCCATTGCCTTACCGCGATAAATTTCAGAACCAATAATGCAATAATTAGCTGTCGGCCAAAAAGAGTGACCATATTCAAAAATTGGCATCTCTAGACCAGCTGTATTACAGTTATTTGAAGGTGAAAAACAATGCGAACCTTCAAGTATTTTCCAGCCGTAATTGCGGCCACCAGCATCGCCAGCCGGCTCGAAGTGAATGTACTCCCAATCGTTTTGCCCAACGTCGGATATATACATATCGCCAGTGGCCGAATCAAAATTAAAACGCCATGGATTACGAAGGCCTAAAGCCCAAATTTCATCGCGCACGCTTGAATTGGTTACAAAAGGATTACTCGGTGGAATAGCGTAAGGTGATGCGCCGTCAATATCGATGCGTAGCATCTTCCCAAGCAGTGAAGAACCATTTTGTGCACGGTTCCCCGGATCGTTGGCTGAACCGCCATCACCTGTGGCTATGTACAAATAACCATCTGGACCAAAGCGAATACATCCACCGTTGTGATTACTATAGGGCTGATCAATAAAAAGGATATCAGAGCGACTACTAGGATTTGCGACGTTGGGATTACCAGCACTCACTTGGTATCTTGAAACTTGTGTATCCCCAGAGTTATCGGTGAAGTTAATAAAGAAGTATCCATTCGACGCATACTGCGGATGAAAAGCCAAACCGAGCAACCCGCGCTCGCCACCGCTTGAGTTAAGTGCGCTTACATCCAGGAATGGCGTATTTAACTGTATTCCATCTTTAACAACGAATATTTTACCGTTTTGGTCAACAACGAACATTCGGTTCGTCTCGCCAGGAGCACTAGTAACCAACAGTGGCTTGCTAAAGTTGCCACCAACCTGCTCAAGTTTAAGCTTGGTTTGCGCTGCGGCCGAGTTCATTGCCAAGCTCAAAAGGCTTAGCACAAGGGTGATGCGGAAAATCTTCATGAATATAGCTTACATATAATCTTGCGTTAGATTACGATAATATTATGGGAATAACCGAATATATGCTGCCTTTATGCGCTTTTCTGATATTAGGGTGCAGTAAAAACGAAAGTTTGAACGAAATACCCGATAAAATGAGTCCAGAAGGTCGAACCAAGCCAGTTTTGAGTGACATACAGTACGAAGTTACTCAAAAAGGCGGAACTGAGCCAGCTTTCAGCGGCGAGTACTGGGACGAGAAGGCGGATGGTTACTACAAGTGCGTATGTTGTTCTAACCCACTGTTCTCCTCTGATAGCAAATACGAGTCGGGCACAGGTTGGCCCAGCTATTGGCAACCTATAGACGATAGCGCTGTGAGCCTGCACTCTGATCGCAAGCTGTTTCGCGAACGCACTGAGGTGCGTTGTGGAGAGTGTGATGCACACTTAGGGCACGTGTTTGACGATGGCCCACAGCCAACAGGAAAGCGCTACTGCATGAATTCAGCAGCTTTAACCCTAGTAAGAAGCGATAAATAGGAAAAACCAACGACTGTTGCCAATCATTGGTCTCCTTTCCCCTTCGCCACTCGTAAAATTCGTTCTGCCATCCCCTGCAGTCAGAATAGGCTTGCACCTCTTGTAGCTTTTATTTAATCGGCTTGATATTTATTTTTCTTTAGCTTTTTCTTTAGATTTTTCTTTACCATATTGCGATTTCCTAAAAAAAATGCTGCTAGCCGTGGTTCTCGGCGCTTTATTTATTAAATATTTCCCATGATTACAGTTGACGCTAACTGTCATCTATATGATAAGATATGTATATGGCGTCGGCAGCACACAACTACGACATTTCTGAATTGTCAAAATTGGCGGGTGTTAGCACCCGCACCATTCGCTATTACGGCGAGCTAAAGCTACTCCCAGCCACCGATCGCGGTCCTGGCGGGCGCCGTCTGTACAGCAATGACGCCATCGAGAGACTGCGCTTCATCTCACGCCTCAAGCACCTGGGACTTTCACTAGGTGAAATTGGCGAACTCAATGACAGCTTCGTCAGTGGCGCTACCCCTGCGATGCTGCAGCAACTCGAACAATTGTTAGCGGTTCGCACTGCGCAAGTTTCTGAGCGCATTCTCGAATTAAATCAGCTACTTGAAGAATTAAATAAATATCGTGAACGCATCATCTATAAACAACAACATGACTGAACCCCGCAAACTCCGATTCGTAACATCTGCTGCCCTCTTCGATGGCCACGATGCAGCAATTAACATTATGCGTCGCGTTCTACAGCAAGAAGGTGTCGAGGTAATACACCTCGGTCACAACCGTGGCGTGCAAGAGATTGTCAAAGCCGCTATCGAAGAAAACGCCGATGGTATTGCAATTTCTTCATACCAGGGTGGGCACATTGAGTATTTTAAATTCATGGTCGATCTACTTGCTGAGAATAACTGCTCGCATATCAAAGTATTTGGTGGCGGTGGTGGCACTATTACCGATGAAGAGTGTTCCGAACTAAACGATTACGGTATAGAAAAAATATACTCTGTTGAAGACGGACGCTTAATGGGCTTGGTCGGAATGATTCAAAACATGATTGACCTAACTTTGGCAAGCCCCAAAGTTGAGATTAACGACGTCGATGCTGCAATAGCGAGCGGTAAGCCCGAGCAGCTTGCGCAAGCGATTAGTGTTATTGAAAATTCGCATGGCAAGCTCGCAGCCACGCATTGCGATGATATCACGCCAATCATTGGTGTTACTGGAACCGGTGGCGCTGGCAAATCTTCGCTAACTGACGAGCTGGTGCGCCGCTATTTAATTTCATACCCAACGCGTAACATCGCGATTTTGTCTGTAGACCCCTCTAGTCGCCGCACTGGTGGTGCTTTACTCGGAGATCGCATTCGCATGAACTCGGTGCAAGATGAACGTGTGTTCATGCGTTCAATGGCGACACGACGTGCAAACCTGGCAACCTCAGAGTCTGTATGCGACTCTTTGAATGCGATGCGCGCTTTTGGGTTCGATTGCATTATTTTAGAGACCGCTGGTATCGGTCAAAGCGATTCGGCCGTCACTGATTTGTGCGATTTTTCTCTTTATGTGATGACGCCCGAATTTGGCGCGCCAACTCAGTTAGAAAAAATAGACATGCTCGACTTCGCTAACTGTGTCGTTCTGAATAAAGCCGACAAAAAAGGGGCGCTAGACGCCAAGCGTGAAGTTGCAAAAACATATCAACGCAATCACAACTTATTTGAAACCGACCTAGAGGAAATGCCCGTGTTCTTATGTTCGGCATCACGCTTCGGTGATGATGGCGTTGATAAATTGTTTAATTGGCTCATGCCCCAGATTAATGCTTTTAGCAATCAAGACTGGGTAACGGAAGGACTCAGCGGAGGGCGCAAAGATATTCCGACAGTAATCCCTGCTGATCGAGTGCATTACCTTTCTGACATTGCCAACGCCGTGCGTAATCATAAATCACGTAGTGTCAGCGATGCCGAAACGGCATGTCGCGCGCAGGCGCTGGCACGCACGTTAGCTGAACTTGGCGATGATGTCCCTCCGATTAACTCTGAATACACTGCCGACCAGATAGTAGACGATACCGTCGACGCTGGAATTTTGGTTTTACGCCAAAGATACCAAGAGTTAATTCGCGAGATGGATTCCCGTATTCGCGAGCAACTTTACAACTGGCCACAAATTCGTGCGCGGTACTGTCAAGATGCGTTCACATACCAAGTTCGCGGACGCGATATTACCGTGCCAGCGTCAATAATGACCTTATCTGGTTTGCGCGTACCAAAAGTTGCTTTGCCAAAAACCAACAATTGGGACGACCTCATTTTGTGGTTTTCTCATGAGAACCTTCCTGGAGAATTCCCCTACACCGCTGGAGTATTCCCGTTTAAGCGCACTGGCGAAGACCCCGCTCGTATGTTTGCTGGGGAAGGAACAGCCGAGCGCACTAACCGTCGTTTCCATTATGTAAGCCGTGGTCAAGCTGCTGTGCGTTTGTCTACGGCATTCGACTCGGTGACACTGTACGGCGAAGACCCCGATTCGCGCCCGGACATCTACGGAAAAGTCGGCAACTCTGGTGTGTCCATTTGCTCACTTGATGATGCCAAGCGTCTGTACTCTGGCTTTGATTTATGTGCACCGTCGACATCGGTGTCCATGACCATCAACGGTCCTGCGCCGATGATGCTTGCCTTCTTTTTGAATACCGCCATCGACCAGCAAGTCGAGCGGCGCCTGAAAGAAACGAGTCGCTGGCTAGATGCGCAGAAAAAAATTAATGAGCTGTGCGATGGCGAGCAACCACAATACCGTGGCGATTTGCCCGAGGGGCATGACGGCTTCGGTCTTGGCTTACTCGGTGTAACAGGCGATGAACTCATCGATGCGGATGAATACTTAGAAATCAAAAACACTACTCTGCAAGCAGTACGCGGGACGGTTCAAGCTGACATTCTCAAAGAAGATCAAGCGCAGAACACTTGTATTTTTAGCACCGAGTTCGCGCTAAAAGTGATGGGCGATATTCAGCAGTACTTTGTTGACGAAAAGGTTCGCAATTTTTACTCCGTGTCCATTTCGGGATATCACATTGCCGAGGCAGGAGCGAATCCAATTTCACAGCTTGCCTTTACCTTATCAAACGGTTTCACATTCGTCGAGTACTATCGCTCTCGCGGCATGGAAGTCGATAGCTTCGCGCATAACCTTTCGTTTTTCTTTTCGAATGGCATCGATGCAGAATACAGTGTCATCGGACGCGTTGCGCGACGCATTTGGTCGATTGCATTGCGCGACTGTTACTCCGCGAGTGAACGCTCACAAAAACTTAAGTACCACATTCAGACAAGTGGTCGTTCGTTGCATGCTCAAGAGATTGACTTCAATGACATTCGCACCACCCTACAAGCTCTTTATGCGATATACGACAACTGCCAAAGCTTGCACACGAATGCCTATGACGAGGCCATTACGACTCCAACAGAGGACTCGGTGCGCCGCGCCCTAGCGATTCAAATGATTATCAATAAAGAACTCGGCCAAGCGAAGAACGAAAACCCATTACAGGGTTCGTTCATCATCGAAGAGCTAACTGAGTTAGTTGAGGAAGCTGTTCTCTCTGAATTTGAACGCTTAAGCGATCGCGGAGGCGTACTTGGTGCAATGGAAACCATGTATCAGCGCGGGAAGATTCAAGAAGAGTCCATGCTCTACGAATCGCAAAAGCATTCTGGAGAATTACCGATTATTGGCGTTAACACTTTCATTAACCCTAACGCCGTTGAAGGCGAAGTTGTGCGTGTCGACCTCATTCGTTCTTCGGACGAAGAAAAGCAGTCGCAAGTTCAGCAGGTTGCGGCCATTCATCGACGTAAAGCGGATGCCGCGGGCGAAAGCTTGTCGCGATTGCGCGAAGTTGCACTGCGTAAAGACAATGTGTTCACCGAACTAATGGAGTGTGCTAAGCATTGTACGCTAGGCCAAATTAGCGATGAGCTATACCGAGTTGGCGGTCAGTACCGACGCGGCATGTAAAATTTTCGTTTACGAAATTAAAAGACGTAAGGAATCTTAATGTAGCTGATAACCGTCAGTGGTGTGCTCAGGTCAATACCTGCGTTTTGCGCATCAGCATCGAAACGAATGCGGTAACGCAAGAACCGAGCACCAGCCAAGAGGCTTAAATCTGACGTCCAGACATTATCGCCAAGTAGCGGTGTTCCAGGAATGTTCAGGCCAGGCGCACTTTCGTCAGCGCCCTGGAACTCGAAGTATATGTCAGAACTGCTTGGTAATCTATTCTTAACACCATTAGCATCAACGCGAAAGAACTTAGGCACGATTGACCAGTTGCCGCCTGGATTGACAACAAAAGACATGCCGCCATCTGAGTTTGGCGTACTAAACGTCATTTCGTCTGTGGAATTATTGTAAACCACATCGATGATTTCGAATGCGCTGGAACCAGAGGCGTTAGGCCTAATATCGTAACCCAACAACAATTCTGGCAGGCGCAAAAATTGCGTTTGGGTTGAAAATACACTTGATGCATCAGAGATAGTCATCTCATAAAGACCAACATTTGCGACATCTACTGGGCCACCAACGATTGGGCTTAGTTGGCCGACCTTTGACTGACTTCCCTGACGGTTAACTTTGCCATCGGTGGCGCTGATACCCGCAAAGCCCATCAATTCGGCATTGCCGTTCGCCCAATCCGGGTAAGTGCTTGGGTCTTGCAAACGTAGTTCTGCCAAACCGGTGTCAATCCATTCTGAAGCCACCATCGATGAAGCCGAATAAAACGGGATCAATGCGTAAGACTGCGGAAACGAAACGTGCGACAAAATCTCTTCGACACGATCGGTAGGGATCGGAACTTCACCTAGGTATTCAGCAATGCCAGTTGCAGCTGATGGATGCCAGACGATGTCTTCTGCGGGATCCGGCACGTGAATTTGAATGACCCCATTTGCTCCGGCACCACCACGACCGAACGCGTAAGTGCCCGTACCACCACCATTGGATGGGTTAGTCCATTCGCCGCCACATTGGCCGCGACGTCCGCCAAAAGCTTGGACCACACCATTGTCGGTCAAGTTACCTATCTCTGCAGAGCTTGCAGCTGTGCCAATGGACACCGCTGAAAAGTCTACTCCGGCAGAAGAATGAAGAATAATGTGACCACCTGAGCCACCGCCTGAACCAGAAACGCCTTGGTCTGTATAAATTAGTGACTCACCCGAATAACCAATACCACCGTTCGCTTTAATCTCAGCGTTGTTGCCGATAACGATCATGCCAATTGACATGATTATCAGTTGGCCACCACCGCCACCGCCGCCGGCACCTTTTTGGTAAGCGTACCACCCATTGCCAGTGCCTCCTTGGTTACGCGCAAAGGGGACCACCGGATAAAAGCTTTCAACAGCATCATTCGAGGGATCACCGTCACCGTCGGCATCCCAAACGTTAATCATCATCGAGTCGCCACCCCCTCCGCCTCCGGAGCCAGCCCATGGCGCCAGCAACTCTCCTTGCCGAACGGAACCGTCTATCGTCAGGCGTGTGCCGTAGAAATCGTTCGCTAGATCGTTATCATTGGCAAAAATGGCTTGTCCCCCAGCCCCTGGGTCGGCGCCCTGGGTCGGGTGGCCGAAGTTAAATGGTGGAACCGGCCCCGTCGTCCAGGCAGGGTCGTAGTCAGGCGCATTAGTGCCATTAATAGCTTCGGTAACAAAGCTGTCTTGCATCGCGTCTTCCATCCCAAATGGAATACCGACACCCCATCCACCCGGCAACAATGAACCTGCTGAAACGCCCCGGACACCTGCTTCTGATCCAAAAATACCATTAACGCCCACAGCCGCGGTGTGACGCGAGATTTTATGGTCGGGCCCAGTATAAATGAAGTACGAAGGCGCCCAGTTACCTGCGGTTTTCCAGTTAGGCCACAGTACGGACTGGTTTTCAGTAAGCGCAAAGCCACCACCGCCTCCACCTGCAGCAGAGCGAGCCGTTTGCCCAGCAAGACCTGTGCTAGCAGTTCTACCGTTAAAAATACCTTCGCCACCTTGGCCACCAATGCCTTCGATACCGAATGGGCCATCACCAGATTCAGCACGCGGAGTTTCAGCAAGACCAATTTGCGAAGCATCGCCACCTTGACCGCCGCCGCATTCGCCTAGAGCGCCACCTTCGATGAACTGCGGTGAGTTCAATCCGGACGGCCATACAGCGTTATTGCCAGAAACATTTATTTCACCGTTAATCGTTACAGTACCTGTAGCGTAAATGACTAAAGGATTTACACCGCGACCACGAAGAGTGGCCCCGGAATCGATTGTAAAGTCATGAACATTTAGAACACCAGACTGCGGGATATGTACGGTACCATCGGAGTCGGAAAATGCCGTCGTTGAGTCCGTATAAATATCACGTGGGGCCGTATCGTCAATGTGAAAATTTTTGTCTTCCGAGACGTATGTGCCAGGATAATCGAAACTCGCTGCTATGAATCCGTCGTTAACTGTCGCAAGTGGTAAAGGTAATTGTTGATCGAGGTCAAGATAGTTTTGATCATCAAAACTATCGGTGAATTCATCAACAGTTTCGTTGGCGTCCAGCCATGTACCGATATTTGTGCCGTAAACATCGCTCAATCTTGGAACCTGGTGGGTCGCCAAGGTTGTTGTTGCGCTATTGCTTTGACCAACGATGTCAGTAAACGATGGTGTCATGCTAATCGCGAGGTTGCGATTAATTGGCATCACCCCGGTGATGTGGAATTCAACTAAAGAACCACCATTAGAACAATTCTCAATAAGCACCCATTCGCCTGGTACTTTATTTGTTAAATCGTAATCGTTTTCTCCAGCTACCCCTATCTCGCTGTTTGAATATAAGACTAAAAGGCGGTCAGAATTTAAGTTCGTTGGACGCGCATCAATCGATTGATTAAAGCGAATCGAAATGTCACCTTCGCTGTTCGCCCAAAAGTTCACGCCGGTTGGGAAAGAAACATCGTTCGCTGGGTCAACCACTACTGGAGCACCGGGAACAAAATCGTCAAAAGGCTGGGAAGACGGGCGCGTAATGAAACTACGCTGCAAGCCTGAGCTAAGCAATCGACCATCGGTGTCCCGCAGGACGGAAACGGATTCCGATGCAATAGGGATTTCAAGAACATAGCTGATGCCACCAGGGACAAAAGCGCCGTTATCTTGAGCTTCGTTGGTAGGACAAGCCGGATTAAAGATAAGAGTGGTATCGTCGGCTGGGTCAATCTCGAATTGGCCGGTTACAGGAGAACCAAGAAGATCCGTCGAACGAAACGAAACGGCCTGCAAGCTGACGGAACTAAAATCAACCGCGTGATTGAATTTAATTTGTATAGGGCGATTAAGTGCCCATGTTTGCCCTTCAAGAATATTTACGCTAACTACACTGAATGCGCCAGTCGCAGAGGCGGTAGACGAAGCAGGAACACATCCGACTAAAGCAGCTACGCAGCTGATTAGCAATGCAAGGGTTATTTTTTTTATCTGGACTATCATCTTATCGGTAAGTCTAAGGGCCTTAATTGTATTAGATTTAGGCCATGTAGCATGTATAAATTGGCAAAAAACGTGCCAACATCGGACAACAACAGCATAAGTTGCATGTTATAGTCAATAGCATGATACTAACACTCATTTTCCTTGCTGCGACACAGCTTCCTGGTAGCGCTCAATTTGACGTTCAGGCCAATACTTTCACCAACAACCGCCAAACAGAGGCGAGCATCGCCACCAATTCACAAGGCAATATATTGGCTGTATGGGGCTCAAGGCGCCAAGAACAAGGATCTTTTGGTGTATTTGCACAATACCTCGACCCGCTAGGCCGCCCAATCGGCACTGAAATTCACGTCAATCAGTACCTTCCGCGCGAGCAGACCAAGCCATCTGTTTTTATTGATGACAACGACGTGGCTTGGGTTTTTTGGCGCTCAATCGGGCAAGATGGTGCTGGCACTGAAGTTTACGGACGCCGTTTCGATGTGCGAAATCGCACATGCACCGCACAGTCTGACGAGTTTCGCGTGAATAGCGACATCGTTGGCAATCAGCGCGATGGTGTCTGTTGCGCACTACCTAACGGCAACATCATGGCTGCCTGGGTAAGCGAAAAAAATAACGTTAACGCTCTTTTTGGGCGCGTTTTCAATCAGCAAGGGCGAGCCTTGACTGAAGATTTTATTCTCCATGCAAGTGATGAACGCGGCTTTAATCTCATTTCTCTAGCTCCTCACCCACAGGGCATTCTTGCCGCATGGGCCTGCACGGATTTGAGCGGATCGCCAGAGGGCATCCAAGGCAGCCTTATAGGCTTCGATGAGCAAATGAACAAGTCTCAAGAATTGTTTTTAGCGCACGATGGCGCCGCATCTTTAGCTTTTGAGCCGTCTATCGACTCTGCGAATGACGGGTCTTTCGTGGTTAGCTGGATGAGCACTCTCGACGGCAGCCAGTTCGATGTCACCGCACGTCGCTTTAATAGCGACCTCAGCCCTGTCGCTGATGAGTTCATCGTACCACAAGCGAACAGTGACATGCGCTCAGGCGGACAAGTTGCGGTTGCTGACAACGGCGAATTTATTGTTGCCTACACCGCTCATCAAAACAAACTCTGGCGCGGCCCAGGACACCGTCCGGATGAAATGACTTCTGTTTTTGCGCAAAAGTATTCCGCCGAAGGCGAGCTGAATGGCGAAGTACTGCGCCTAAACATTTTTGATGAGGGCGAGCAAAATTTGCAAGTCGGACACAACGGCAAGCATCTACTTTGGTCATCGCAAGATCAAATCATCGCGGCGTGGCACGGTAACACCGGCACCGACCATCGCGCAGTGGGGCTCAGCTTTCTAGTACCAGAATCACTACAGCCAGAAAAGCCTGAAGCCGTCGTTGCTCGCGCCGCCGGCTCCGGCCTAGAGCTCAGCGATGTTTATGGCAATGAGGCAAAACCTGTTTACGACCCATTCTTTGTCGCGCCAGCGCCGACGACCCCACCAATGGCTCTAGGCGGTATCAGCGGTTTCCAAGCATTTAGCTCAACAGGCTGGACACCACCTGACCCTGATTTAGCCGTTGGCCCCAACCACATCGTTGCTGTAGTAAATGGCGGCATCCGTATTTTTGACAAGGGCGGCAATCAAAGTTATTCCGATAGCCTTGTAAGTTTCTGGAGCTCCGTAGGTGCGGGCGGTTTCGTTTTTGACCCGGTCGCTTTATACGATCCGCATACTGAACGTTATGTCGTCGCTGCAGCTGATGGCGCCGGAAATAACGATGCGATTTGTATTGCGGTATCGGACGACAACGATCCAAATGGCACATGGCACAAATACCGCTTCCCGGTAACTTCGACTTGCGTGTTCCTTGATTTTCCGAATATGGGCATTAACAAAGATGCTTTATTCTTAGCAGGTGATTGCTTTAGCGGTGGCGGCAACAGAATTTTCATGTGGGATATGAGTAAACTCATCAACGGCGCTTCGGTCACAATGAAGCAAAAACAGTGTTCCACTAGCACGCAATCGCTTGGCGCAACAAAAAATTACGACGCGACAAGTAGCGCGGCTTACTTTGGCACAACCTATGCTGGCAGCTCAACTCAAATCATGTTGCGAGCAATTACCGACCCAAATGGTAGCCCGGTTTTGCACAGCCAATACCTATCGGTGCCGCCATATAGCTTTCCGCCAAATGCCAGCCAAATGGGCACTTCTAATCAAGCTGCAACCATCGACTACCGCATCAAGAACGGTGTGGTGCGCAACGGCAAATTGTGGTTGTGTCACAACACTGGCAACAATAATGCTTGCCAAGTAAGATGGTATGAAATCGACTTAAACGGTTGGCCGACATCAGGGTCATCTCCGGCATTGGCACAATCTGGGACCCTAGATTATGGCAGTGGGCAACACACTTGGTTTGGCGACATCAACGTTAGCGCAAGTGGTACCGCGGCGATTTCATTCTCACGCTCATCATCGTCACAATACATTAGCATTGAATCAGCCCTCCGCACTGCTTCTGACCCAACTGGAACTTTCCGCTCGCCAGAACTTTTGCAATCTAGTACTTCGCCAGAAACGGGCAATCGCTGGGGAGATTATTCCGGACTCGAAGAAGATCCCGTTGCCCCAGGCAAATATTGGAGCCATAACGAATTCAGGACATCAGGATGGCTCACTTGGATTGGTGAATTTGAATTACCGCACGACTTAAATTTAAGTGTTGCTCCAATAGTAGCTGGCGGACTATCTGGCTTCACAGCCACCAATGGCACTGTTGGAGAAAACATTTACTTCTTAGTGTCGCTCAATTCTGGTGCTTATCCCCCGCCACAACTCGGCGGCCTAGCTCTTGACCTGGCGCAACCGATTTATCATGTTGGCACAGCTAGCGTAAACGCTTTTGGCACAGCCGGCATTAATGTTAGCATCCCATCCAATGCGCCTGTTGGCGCAACAGCTTATGTGCAGGTAGTTGCCAAGCGTGGCGTGGGCGGCACTGACTCGGTCAAGTCTAACTTAGTATCCGAAGTAATCTACTAATAGGTCTTTGCTTTAATCTGCAATGACATGTGCCGATCGGAATCTGTAATAATTTTGTAATTACGGATTCCGATTTCTTTTGCAAGCGCATCAAGCTCGCACGGACGGAGAGCGGCACACAACGAGTCGTAAAACAAATCTTGAGCGTGTTGCGATTCTTCGCTAGCATACATAGCGACCAATTCGCGGGCCCGTTCTTCGCTATCGGGGCGAAACAAATCTCGAATCAATAGCATTCCCCCTGGCTTTAACACGCGCCATGCTTCGCGCAAAAAATCGATTGGCTCTGGGATATGATGCAAAATAGAATTAGAGAACACACTGTCAAAACTGTGGTCATCGGAGCCGAGACCTTTGGCGTCAGCATGCACGAACTCGACCTGCTCACCATTGGCGCACTCTTTTTGATGTTCAAGAGCAACCAAGAGCATGTTCTTCGAAAGATCGAGTGCCACTACATCAACCTGTGGACATTCGGTCACTAATTGCAGCGGAATATGACCTGGTCCACAACCTATATCAAGGCACAAGCCAGCCACGCCCAGTGCTTTTAAGCGTGCAATGAACAAATCATTCACCGCGCTGTGGTCCATGGCGTCATAAGTGGCTGCGTCTTCTGCAGTATCCATAACTTCGGGTTCAAGTACGCGTTGCATGAGCATAGAATACTGTTCCCCCGCACTTAGAACGATGAAACTAGTCACCATCTCTCGCGATTTAGCTGCAGCTTGCGACCAACTCGATTTTCCCGAGCCCGTCACGCATGTATACAATCCACTGCAATACGCCCGCGCGCCACATGAAAAATTCTTAGGCAAATACGGGCGCAAGAATCCATCGGCGATTTTGTTGGGGATGAATCCCGGGCCCTGGGGCATGGCGCAAACCGGAGTGCCTTTTGGCGAAATTGCTGCCGCCCGCGATTTCCTTAACGTCACCGGCCGCGTCAAACAGCCTGACTTTATTCATCCTAAACGCCCGATTGAAGGCTTCGACTGTCAACGTAGTGAAGTTAGCGGACGCCGCTTATGGGGATGGGTTGCCGATCGTTTCGAATCCGCCGACGCCTTTGCTGATTACTATTATGTATGCAATTACTGCCCACTCGTCTTCATGGAAGAAGGCGGCCGTAATTTTACTCCTGACAAATTCAAAGCCGCAAAACGCAATGAGCTGTTTGCGATTTGCGACGATGCCTTGCGTAAAACAGTCGACTATTTAAAACCTGAATGGGTTATCGGCATTGGCAAGTTCGCAGAATCGCGCGCGGCAAAAACTTTGACGGACTACGACGTCAAAATCAGTACTATCCTGCATCCCTCCCCTGCTAGCCCCATGGCCAACCGCGGATGGCAACCACACATAGAAAAACAATTAACCGCCCTCGATTTACCAAATTAACATGCGCATTATCAGTTTAAATATGAACGGCATTCGTGCCGCCGAACGCAAAGGTTTTTATCCGTGGCTAGAGAAACA